>DATMVL010000334.1:0-3661 GCA_035563175.1 Rhodoglobus sp.
TCGCCGGTGGCGCCGGAGCGCACCTGTCCACGGGCCTCGTCCAGCTCGTGCTCCGCGGCGGCCAGCCGGGCGGCGGCTTCGGTCACGTTGCCGTCCACCGGGGCCATCGCCCCGGGGGCGAAGCGCCGGTGCAGGTCGGCCAGCCGCTGCTCCTCCTGCGGCAGCCGGGCCCGCAGCTCGCCGATCCGCGGCACGAGCGCCTCGATGGCCTGGGGTGCGGTGCGCTCGAGGTCGCGCAGCTGCTCGAACGCGTCGGCCTGCGCATCGAGCTCGGCATCGGCCGCCTCGCACAGCTCCACGATGCGGGCCGTCGCCGCGCGGCGGTCCGGGGCGGTCTGCGGGTCGGCGTCGTCGAGCTGCGCACGCAGCGCGAACGCTTCGGAGACCTTCCGCTTCGCGCCGTCGAGGGCCGCGACGAACGGCGCCGTGGCCTCGTCGCCGAACTGCGCCTGGGCGAACCCGAGCTCCTGCTCGCTCGTCTTCACAGCGTCGTCGAGCCGCACGAGCAGGCTGCCCGCGCGGCGGTCGAGCTGCTGCAGGTCGAGGCGCTCGACCGGGGCGGCATCCTGATCCCGACGACGGCGGCGCATCAGCACCGTGCCGATCACGGCCCCGACGCCGAGGACGGCGGCGCCGCCCACCGTGGGAAGCACCCATCCCGGGACCGCGCCGGCACGCTCGTCGCTGCGGTCGGGCTGGTTCGGACCGACCACGCCGGTCGCCTCGGCCTGCAGGGTCTGCGCGCCGTCGATCGCCGCCTGCGCCCAGTCGCCGGCTCGCAGCTGCGACTCGATGGCAGCCTCGACCCGGTCGAGCTGCGGGTCCGACAGCGGGAGGTCCGGGCCGACCGAGAGGCCGTACAGCCGGTCGTCGAGGGCGACCGCCAGCAGCAGGTCGTTGGTACCGAGGAAGTTCTCGTCGGCCGTCGCGTCCGCCCAGTCCGCGGGGTCGGCGGGGTCGTCGAAGGTATCGACGAAGACGACGAAGAACTGCAGCCCGGCCCGGTCGTAGAGGGAGTCGATCGCGAGCTGCACGTCGCTCTCGCGGCCCTGCAGCGCGCCGACCTCGTCGACGATGTAGGCCCCGCCGAGGTCCACCGGATCGTCGGCGAGCGCCGGCGTCGAACTCAGCAGCAGCATCCCGGCGGCCAGCGCGACGACGGCGGCCCCACCTCGGAACAGCATCGGATCCTCCAGGGTCGATTCGTCTCGGAGTCTAACGACGGCCGGTTACCGCTCCGCCCCCGTATGGGGGTAGCATCGGGCACCACTGGAGGTCCCCGGCACAATGGCGTGACGGGGACCCTTCGGCATTCAGGGGACCGCGATCGCGGCGGCCGGCCCGCTCACCAGGCCGATGAGGCCGTCGTCCGCGGTGAAGTCCAGCAGCGCCGTCACGGCGTACTCGCCGGCCGGCAGCGGCGGCAGGTCGGCAGGCAGCCGCTCGAGCCCGTCGTGCTCGGGCGCGCACTCCACCGCGGTGAACTCGACCGGCAGTCGCACGCTCTCGCCCGGCGCCAGCTGCACCGGAACCGGCTCGAGCCGCAGACCGCTGCTGTGCCAGACCACGACCCCGTTCTTCGACAGGGTGACCGCCGGGGGAGCGGACGCCGTGCCCGCCACCGCGACCGCGCTCGCGTTCGTCAGCACGGCCTCACCGGTCGCCGTGCCGCCCGGGTCGACCGACGGCGGCAGCACGAGCGTGAGCTCGAGGCCGGACGGGCTGGGGGCGACCTCGGCGACGGCGCCCTGGCATCCGTTCACCTTCTCGGCCGGGGCGGGCGCGATGAACGACTCCGACGACTCCGCAGGAGCGCCGCCGGCCGAGTCGCGCTGCTGCTCCAGCATCACCGTGCTGGTCGGCGTCGCGGGCTGCAGCGCCTGCACGCCGAGCACGGTGACGCCCACCACGGCGAGCGCGGTCGCGGAGCCGGCGGCGATGCGGCGCGGCAGCCGCCGGCGGCGGGCCCGGGCGATCACCCGGTCGACGTCGATGGCGCCGTCCACGGGCGCATCGGCGAGCAGCCGCCGCAGGTCGTCGTGCTCAGCCACGGTCGGTCCTCTCATTGTGCAGCCGGAGGCGAAGCCGGCCGAGCCCATCGCTGAGGTAGCGCTTCACGGCGCCCTCGCTCAGCCCGAGCGTCTCGGCGATGGCCGCCACCGTCAGGTCGTCGTAGTAGCGCAGCACCAGGCAGGCGCGCTCCCGCGGCGTGAGTCGGGCGAGCTCGGCCTGCAGATCGACCTGCGCGTGCACGTCGCCGTCCGGGGCGGGCTGCGATTCGGGCACCGCCTCCAGGTGACGGATGCGGCGCCAGCGCGAGCTGCGGCGACCCGCGTCGATCGACGCGTTCAGGATGGCCCGCCGCACGTACGCCTCCGCGCTCGCGATCGAGTGCCCGTTGCGCAGCCGCCCGAAGGTGCGCACCAGCGCGTCCTGCACCAGGTCGGCGGCGTCGCCGGGCCGGCCGCTCACCAGCGCGGCGTATCGCGTCAGGGCGTCGCCGCGCTCGGCGACGAGGCGCGTGACCACGTCCTCCCAGCGCAGCGGCTCGCGGCGCTCGTCGGTGGTCACGCGTCCCATTGTGGCGGTGGTGCTCACACCCGGTGAGACGCCGGCGCGGCGTGGAACGTTGGGGTCGGCGCCCGCGCGGTCAGCCGAGCCGCGAGCGCAGCCGCTCCTGCTGCCGCCGCAGCGCCGCCGGCACCCGGTCGCCGAAGGCATCCAGGAACAGGCCCGCGTCCTCCGCCTCGGCGCGCCACGCCTCCGTGTCGATGGAGAACAGCTCGTCCAGCTGCTCGCCGCTGAGGTCCAGTCCCTCGAGGTCCAGGTCGCCCTCCAGCGGCACGTAGCCGAGCGGGGTGTCGCGGGCGGCGACCTGCCCGTCGACGCGCTCCAGCATCCAAGCCAGCACGCGCGCGTTCTCGCCGAAGCCCGGCCACAGGAACCGGCCGTCGGCGTCCTTGCGGAACCAGTTGACCTGGAAGATGCGCGGCACGCTGCCCCCGGAGCGCAGCCGGCTGCCGATCGACAGCCAGTGCGCCCAGTGATCGGCCATGTTGTACCCGCAGAACGGGAGCATGGCGAAGGGGTCGCGGCGCAGCGCCCCCACGGTGCCCTCGGCGGCCGCCGTCTGCTCGGACGAGATCGTGGCGCCCAGGTAGACGCCGTGCTCCCAGTCCCGTGCCTCCACCACTAGCGGCACGTTGGTCGCGCGGCGACCGCCGAAGATGATCGCGTCGAGAACGACGCCCTCGGGGTGCTCCCAGTCGTCCGAGATGCTCGGGCACTGCCGCGCGGCGACGGTGAACCTCGAGTTCGGATGCGCTGCCGGACGTCCGGATGCCGGCGTCCAGGGCTGCCCCTGCCAGTCGATGAGACGGGCCGGCGGCTGGTCGGTCAGTCCCTCCCACCAGACGTCGCCGTCCTCGCGGAGGGCGACGTTCGTGAAGATGGTGTTGCCCCACAGCGTGTCGACCGCCGTCGGGTTGCTCGAGCGCCCGGTGCCCGGCGCGACGCCGAAGAACCCCGCCTCCGGATTGATGGCGCGCAGCCGGCCGTCGGCGCCGATCGCCATCCAGGCGATGTCGTCGCCGACGGTCTCGACGGTCCAGCCGGGGATGGTCGGCTGCAGCATGGCGAGGTTGGTCTTGCCGCACGCGCT
>DATMVL010000335.1:0-4062 GCA_035563175.1 Rhodoglobus sp.
TGCTGGGCGGTGAGCATCACCCGATCGAAGCCGGGGCCGGCCTGCGACGCGACCTCGAGCCCATCGAAGATGGTGCCACCGCCGTCGTCGCCGACGATCACCTGGATGCGCGGCCCGGTCTCCCCCGCGCCGAACAGCAGCGATCCGGCGTCGTGCAGCAGCGCGAGGTCGCCGAGCAGCACCCGCGTGGTGCCCCGCGCCTCGCCGTCCTGCGAGGCGAGCGCGATGCCGAGCCCGGTGGCGACGGTGCCGTCGATGCCGGCGAGCCCGCGATTGGCGTGCACCCGCACCTTCTTGCCGGTCGCGGTCCGGTCCACCTCGCGGATCAGCCGCGACGCCGCCAGCACCAGCCGATCGTGCGGCCAGGTCGCCTTCCACACCGCCTCGGCGAGCGCGCGCCGGGTGACCGGGGCGCGCACGGCCGCGAGCTCGCTGAGCACGTGGTCGCCGAGGTCGAGCGTGATATCCGGCGCCTGCTCCTCCGGTTGCAGCAGCGAACGGGATGCGGCGACCCACCGGCCCGCCCAGCTGCGGTCCGGATCCGGGTCGCCGTCGACGCGCACCACATCCGCGAACGTCCGCACCCGCCGCCCGGGGTTGAAGTCCTCGGCACCGGGGCCCCGGACGACGATCACCTCGACGTCGTCCCGCTGCAGCAGCGCGGGCACCTCGCGGCTCAGGGTGGGATGCCCGAACACGATCGCGCGGCGCACCGCCCCGCCGAAGCCGGGGTCGCGCAGCAGCTCGCGGTAGGCGACGACGAGATTCGGGCCGAAGTGCGCCCCGCTGCTCACCTCCGCCAGCAGCGGCGCACCCAGCGCTCGGGCTGCATCCTCGGCCTGCTCCCCCGCGCCGGTGCCCGCCACCACGACGGTGCCGGGTTCGGCGCGCAGCGCGAGCGGTTCAGCCGCCCCGGCCGCCCCCGTGTCGAAATGCAGGAGTCTCCGGCCGGAGGCCGCTCCGATCGGCACGCCGCCGTCCGCATCCCCGCCCGACTCCTGCATTTCGACCAGCGCGGGGTCGAGGTGCAGCGGCGCCGACAGCGGCTCGTCGTAGGCGAGGTTCAGGTGCACGGGCCCGCGCGCGGCCTCCGCGAACGCCTCGGTGGCGAGCCGCTCGACGGCGTCGAGCTCGCCGTCGGCGCCGGTGGGGGCGGGCACGTCGCGCTCCCAGTGCACGGCGTCCGCGAAGAGGCCGGGCTGCGTGGTGGTCTGGTTCGCGGCGATGCCCCGCAGCCGCTCCGGGCGGTCGGCGGTGAGCAGGATGAGCGGCACGCCCGAGTGATGGGCCTCCAGCACCGCGGGGTGCAGGTTCGCCACCGCGGTACCGGATGTGGTGATCACGGGCACCGGCATCCCGGTCTCCGCGGCGAGGCCGAGCGCGAGGAACCCGGCGACGCGCTCGTCGATGCGCACCCGCAGGCGCAGCAGGCCGAGCCGCTCGAACTCGGCGGCGGCGAGCGCCAGCGCCTGTGAACGGGATCCGGGAGCCAGCACCGCGTCGCGCACCCCGAGCCGCACCAGCTGCGTGAGCAGCGCGACGGCGGCGTCGGTCGCGGGCGACTCAGTCCTTGGCGGGCGGCGGGTCATCGTCGAGGTCTGCGAGCTCCTGCTCGAGGCGGCGGATGCGCTCCGCCTGATCCTCCCGCGAACGCAGGTCGCGCAGGAACTCCGGGTCGTCATCCGGGGCGACCGTCTGGCGGCGCTGGCCACCGGATTCTCGGCGCTCCCGCCCGATGGTGAACCAGAGGATCGCGCCCAGGAACGGCAGCACGATGATGATGAGCGCCCACACGAACTTGTTCGTGGCACGTACGCGACGCGGGTCGATCATCGAGAGGTCGACGAGGGCGAAGACGTCGAGCGCCAGTGCCAGGAACGGCACGATCACGAGCAGCCTTGCCATTGCGTCATTGTATGTGCGCAGGCCGTGCAGATGCTGGGCGCCTACACTGTGCGGGTGAGTCCGTGGGTGCAGTACAGCCTGATCCGCATCGGCCTGTTCGCGCTTGTGCTGGCGGTGCTGATGCTGGTCGGCCTCGAGTGGTGGCTCGCCGCCATCATCGCCGCGATCATCGGCCTGTGCGTCTCGTACATCTTCTTCGGGAGCCTGCGCGACCGCGTCGCGTCGGATTTCGCCGCCCGCCGCGGGCGCAAGCCGGCGGATGCCGACGCCGACGTCGAGGACGCCTAGAACGCGATCGCGGCGGCGAGACCGAGCCCGTAGGCGAGCGAGGTCAGCGTGGTGAGCCGCAGCGCGAGCACCAGCTCGCGCGGCGCCTTCGCGGTGAGCGCGATGAGGGCGGCGGGCACCGCGGCCAGCAGAGCGAAGTACACCAGGTACGCGTTCGCGTAGAAGACCACGTAGAACGCCAGGATGCCGAACGGCGCGAGCATGAGCACGGCGTAGACGATGCGCGAGACCCGGTCGCCGAGCAGCACCGCGAGGGTGCGCTTGCCGGCCGTCCTGTCCTGCGAGATGTCCCGGATGTTGTTGACCATGAGTGCTGCGCAGGCCAGCAGTCCGGTGGCCGCGCCGCCCAGCCAGCTCTCGATCGTGACGGTGCCGACGATCACGTACGTGGTGCCGGCGGTGGCGACCAGTCCGAAGAACAGGAAGACGAACACCTCGCCGAGTCCGTAGTAGCCGTACGGCCGCTTGCCGCCGGTGTAGAACCAGCCGGCGAGGATGGCGGCGGCGCCCACGGCGAGCAGCCACCACTGCTGGCTGACGATCACGAGCGCGAGCCCGGCTGCGGCGGCCAGCGCGAAGAACACCAGCGCGACGATCAGCACCGTGCGCGGCTTGGCCTTGCCCGAGGCGGTGAGGCGCTGCGGGCCGACGCGGTGGACGTCGGTGCCCCGCACGCCGTCCGAGTAGTCGTTGGCGAAGTTCACGCCGATCTGCAGCAGCAGGGCCACGGCGAGCGCGCCGAGCCCGCGCCAGACGCCCCACATCGGGCCCGCGTCATCCGGGCGCAGGATGTACGCCGCCGCGAAGCCGATCGCGACCGGTGAGACCGCGAGCGGCAGGGTCTGCAGGCGCGCACCGCCGATCCAGTCACCGAACGTCGCGGGCTCGACCCGTGCGACGCCCGGACGGCCGCCCGGCCGACCGCTGCGGGGCTGGCTTCTCTTCTTCGGTTGCTGCGTCCGTGCCACGGCGACCGAGCTTATCCGAGCACCGCCTCGGCGATCGCGCGCCGATCCGGCTTGCCCGAGGGCAGCACCGGCACCGCGTCGAGCACGATCACACGTGCCGGCGCGGCGGCCGGACCCAGGTGGGCCGTCGCCCGCTTGAGCGCGTCCGCCTCGGCGGGAGCGGTCGCGACCACCACCGGGCGCTCGCCCCACTCGGCGTCCGGGGCGGCGGCGACCACCGCATCCTCGAGGCCCGGCAGGTTGCGCACGGCCAGCTCGACCTGCGCGAGCGACACCTTGATGCCGCCGGAGACGATGACGTCGTCGGCCCGGCCGGCCACCGACAGCACGCCGTCGGCGTCGACCGAGCCGGTGTCGTCGGTGCGGAACCAGCCGTCGACGAACGCCCCGCCGGTGCGCTCGGGGTCGTCGAGGTATCCGTCGGCGAGCACGCTGCCGCTCAACTCCACGCGGCCGCCCTCGCCGATGCGCACCGCGGTGTCGCCGATGGGGATGCCGTCCCAGACGCAGCCGCCGCTGGTCTCGCTGGAGCCGTAGGTGCGGATGACGTCGAACCCGGCCTCGATGGCCCGAGCCAGCAGGTCGGGCGGCATCGCCTGCCCGCCGACCAGCATCGCGTCGAGCCGCCGCACCGCGTCGAGGTCGGCCTCGGCGGCGACCAGGCGGGCGAGCTGCGTGGGCACCAGGGACGTGTACCGGCGCGGCTCGCCGAGGCGCGCGGCGGCGTCGGCGAACCGCTCGGCGGTGAAGTGCTCGGGGTCGAGCAGCACCGGCTCGGTGCCGCTCGCGATCGAGCGCACGAGCACGTTGACGCCGGCGATGTAGTGCACCGGCAGGGCGAGCAGCCACTGCCCGTCACCGCCGAGCGCGGAGGCGGAGGCCGCCGCGCTGGCTAGCACCG
>DATMVL010000336.1:0-3361 GCA_035563175.1 Rhodoglobus sp.
GATGACCGGCGGCACGCTGACCGATGAGCACGTCTTCCTCACCGGCGGCACCGGGTTCGTCGGCCAGGCGATCCTCGAGCGGCTGCTGTCGAGCCACCCCGGCACGCGGGTCAGCCTGCTGATCCGCGGCAAGGGCAGCCAGAGCGGGCAGGACCGGCTCACCAGCCTGCTGCGCAAGCCTGTCTTCAAGCAGTGGATCGAGTCCGTCGGCGGAGCCGACGCGGCAGCCGAGATCATCGCGCGCCGGGTCTCCGTCGTCGAGGGCAGCCTCGGCCGCATCGACACCGCGCTGCCGTCGGATCTGGACGTCGTCATCCACTCGGCTTCCACCGTGTCGTTCGACCCTCCGATCGACGAGGCGTTCGACACCAACGTGGGCGGCGCCCGCACCGTCTACGGCGCCCTGCTGGAGTCCGGCTCGGACCCGCACGTCGTGCACATCAGCACCTGCTACGTCGGCGGCATCCGCAAGGGCATCGTGCCAGAGGCGTCGCTGACGCACGACGTCGACTGGCGCGCCGAGTACGAGGCGGCCAAGGGCGCCCGCGAGCGCGTCGAGCTCGAGTCCCGCCGGCCCGAGGCGCTGCGCGATCAGCTCGAGCGGGCCAAGGCCCGCCACGGCAAGACCGGCCCGCAGGCCGTCGCCCAGTTCGCCGAGGCCGCCCGGGTGGAGTGGGTGCGCGAGCGCCTCGTCGACTACGGCCGCACCCGGGCCGAGAGCCTCGGCTGGACCGACGTGTACACGCTCACCAAGGCCTTCGCCGAGCGCGCGGCCGAGGAGCTGTGGGGCGCCCAGCACCGGTTGAGCGTGCTGCGGCCCTCGATCATCGAGTCGGCGCTGCACCACCCGTTCCCCGGGTGGATCGACGGCTTCAAGGTCGCCGACCCGCTGATCATCGCCTACGGACGCGGGCAGCTGCAGGAGTTCCCGGGCATCCCGGACTCCATCCTCGACGTCATCCCGGTCGACTTCGTGGTGAACGCCGCCCTCGCGGTGGCGGCGTCACCGCCCGAGGTCGGCGAGCCGCAGTACTTCCAGATCTGCTCGGGCAAGATCAACCCGCTGCCGTTCCACCGGATGTACGAGAACGTCAACACCTACTTCACGAACAATCCGCTGCCGGCCGAGTCCGGCGAGATCCGGGTGCCGCGGTGGCGCTTCCCCGGCGTGCAGAAGGTCGAGAGGGCGCTCGTCAAGCGCGAGCTGCAGGTGCAGCGCGCCGAGGCGCTGCTCGAGCGGCTGCCCACCACCGGGCGCACGCGGCGGATGCTCGACGAGGTGCGCGCCGGCAAGCACGGCCTGCGCCAGCTCCGCGCCTTCACCGAGCTGTACCGCGCGTACGTGCAGACCGAGATCATCTTCGACGACACCCGCATGCGCGCGCTGCTGCACGCGCTGCCCGAGGACGTGCAGCGCGACGAGGGCTTCGACGTCGCGGAGATCGACTGGGAGGACTACTTCCAGCGCGTGCACTTCCCCGCCGTCACCACGCTGACCCGCGCATTCGCCAGCCGTCCGGCGGCGAAGGCGAAGGTGACCCGTGCCCTGCCCGAGCGGTCGGACGTGGTGGCCGTGTTCGACCTCGAGGGCACCGTGCTCGACTCCAACCTGATCAAGCAGTACCTGCTGCTGTGGGCCGGCAGCGTGCCGCGCAGCCGGGTCGCCCACGACCTCGCCGACTTCGGCCTGTCGCTGCGCCGCTACCAGCAGGCCGAGCGCCGGGATCGCGGCGAGTTCATCCGCACCTTCATGCGCCGCTACGAGGGGTTCAAGGTCGCCGAGATCGAGCGGTTGGTGCAGTCCAGCTTCGGCCGGGCCATGATGCGCCGCGCGCTGCCCGAGGCGCTCGCCCGGGTCGAGGAGCACCGGCGAGCCGGGCACCGCACGGTGCTGGTCACCGGCTCCATCGACCTGACCGTCACCCCGTTCCTCCCCTACTTCGACGAGGTCGTCGCCGGCAGCATGCACCAGCGCGACGGCGTGCTCACCGGCTACCTGGCCGATCCGCCGCTGGTCGACGAGGCCCGCGCGGCGTGGCTGCGGCACTACGCCGACCGCAACGGCTTCGACCTCTCGCAGTCGTACGGCTACGGCGACAGCCACGCCGACCTGGTGTGGCTGCAGCTGGTGGGCAATCCCACGGCCGTCAACCCGGACATCCACCTGTACCGTCACGCTCAGGAGAAGCGGTGGACCGTCGCCGAGTGGAAACGGCGCGCCACCCCCGCTCCGAATGCCGTGCGACCCGAAGCGCCCATCGAGACGGAAGCGGCACGCCATGGCCTTTGACATCGATCGCTACACCGCGAACTCCCAGAGCGTCGCCTGGGCCGACCTCGACTTCGACGAGTTCGAGCGCAACCCGCTGCCCGAGTCGTCGCTGCGCACGCTGCGCTACATGTGCGACATCGAGTACCACACCGTCTGCTACCTGCGCGACCTGCTCACCACCCCGTCGCACAACGAGCCCGAGGTCGGCGCGTTCATGACGATGTGGAACCGCGAGGAGTTCTGGCACGGCGAGGCCCTCGCGGCCGTGCTCGCCAGACACGGCATCACCGTCGACTTCGACGAGCTCAAGTCGAAGCGGCTCAAGCTCGGCTGGAAGGACCGCATCGGCCCGATCAAGCAGGCCGTCATGGGCGGGCTCGTCGGCACCGACTTCATCGCCGTGCACATGGCCTGGGGCGCCGCCAACGAGTGGTCGGCGAACGCCGCCTACCTGCGGATGGCCAAGCTCGAGGACCACCCGGTGCTGGCGGAGCTGCTGAAGCGGATCGCCGCACAGGAGACCAAGCACGTCGCCTTCTACGCGTCGCAGGCGCGCGACCGGCTCGCGACGAGCCGCAAGGCCCAGGTGCTCGCCCGCTTCGCGCTGAACAAGGCGTGGGGCCCGGTCGGCTCCGGGGTGATGCCGGATTCCGAGGTGACCCACGTGATGAACCACCTGTTCGCGGGCGCCGAGGGGCGCAAGCTCATCCGCGACATCGACTCGCACATCGCGAAGCTGCCCGGACTGGAGGGCCTCACGATCGTGGAGGACTCCCTCGACGCCCGCGGGATCGCAGCCTGATCAGGGTCGAGGCCGCGGCGCTGCTGTTCGACATGGACGGCACGCTCGTCGACTCGTCGGCGGCGGTGCGGCGCATCTGGGGCGAGTTCGCCGGCCGGTTCGGGCTGGACGGCGATCACGTCTACACGAGCTCGCACGGCGTGCGGATGATCGAGACCATCCGCACGCACGCACCGCACGCCGATGCCGAGGCGGTCGAGCGCGAGCTCGCCGCGATCGAGCTGCTCGACCTGGCGGGCACGGTGGCGCTGCCCGGCGCCGCCGAGCTGCTCGCCGCGCTGCACGGG
>DATMVL010000337.1:0-6096 GCA_035563175.1 Rhodoglobus sp.
CGAAGGACCTCGGCGTCGACCTCGCCACCGTCGAGGCCACCGGGCTCGTCGGCGAGATCACCCGCGACGACGTGATCCGCTCGGCGCAGCAGGCCAGCGTGTTCCGCAACCTCGAGACCCCGGCGTGGGGCGACGAGCGCGAGGAGCGCATCCCCGTGAAGGGCGTGCGCAAGGCCATCGCCAACGCGATGGTGAAGAGCGCGTTCGAGGCGCCGCACGTCAGCGTGTTCACCGACGTCAACGCGACCCGCACCATGGAGTTCGTCAAGCGCCTGAAGGCGTCGCCCGAGTTCGCCGGCGTGCGGGTCAGCCCGCTGCTGGTCATGGCGAAGGCCATCATCTGGGCGGTGCGCCGCAACCCGACGGTGAACTCGACGTTCAGCCCCGAGGAGATCACGGTGCACCATTACGTGAACCTCGGCATCGCAGCCGCCACCCCGCGCGGGCTCATCGTGCCCAACGTCAAGGACGCGCAGGAGCTCTCGCTGCTGCAGCTCGCGAAGGCGCTCGAGCAGCTCACCCTCACCGCGCGCGACGGTAAGACCAGCCCGGCCGAGATGTCGGGCGGCACCATCACGATCACCAATTTGGGCTCGTTCGGCGTCGACACCGGCACGCCGATCCTCAACCCCGGCGAGGTCGCCATCGTCGTGCTCGGCGCCATCCGCCAGAAGCCGTGGGTCGTCGACGGCGAGGTGCGCCCCGCCTGGGTCACCACGGTCGGCGGCAGCTTCGACCACCGCGTCGTCGACGGCGACGTGATCAGCCGCTTCATCGCGGACGTCGCGTCCGTGCTCGAGGAACCCGCGCTGCTGCTGGACTGACGCGCAACGCGGTCGGCGCGAGTCGCCCCGAGTCGCGATCGTGTTCGCAATTCAGGCCGGAGCGGCGTGTCGCCTCCGCTCGGCCGGCCGGCGTGGCGTGTCGGCCTGAATTGCGGACCCGGCGCCCGCGAGCGCGGCCTGACCACGGGGATGAGGCGCCACTTCCGACCGCTCCCAACCCGCTTCCGTCGTCTCAAGTGGCGCCTCCTCCCGTGTGGGACGGATGAGGCGCCACTTCCGACCGCGGCGGTCCCGTTCTCGTCGTCGCAAGTGGCGCCTCCTCGCCGGGTGGAACGGATGAGGCGGGCCGCGATTTGTCCTCGACGCGCGCGCCGAGTAAGTTACTGATAACGAATCTCAGTATCTGAACGGAATCGCCATGCGTCAGCTCCTCCTTCCCACCGTCGCGGCCGCGGCGCTCGTCCTCGCCGGCTGCGCCGCCACCCCTGCGGCGGAGGAGGACGACGGCCGCCTCTCCGTGGTCGCGTCCACCGACGTGTACGGCTCGATCGCCGAAGCCGTCGGCGGCGACCTGATCGATGTGACGAGCATCATCAGCGGCGCGGCGCAGGACCCGCACAGCTACGAGGCCTCAGCGCAGGATCGGCTGGCACTCTCGGGCGCCGACCTCGTCATCGAGAACGGCGGCGGGTACGACCCGTTCATCGACCAGCTGCTCGAGGCCGACGGCGGCGACGTGCCGGTGCTCACCGCGATCGAGTTCTCGCACGCCCTGCACGACGAGACCCACGAGGAGCACGAGGAGCACGCCGAGGAGGAGGCCCACGACGAGGAGGGCCACGAGGGCCACGACCACATCGAGGGCTTCAACGAGCACGTCTGGTACGACCTGCACACCATCGCGCACCTCGCCGAGGACATCGCGCACGAGCTCGGCGAGCTCGACGCCGCGAACGCCGAGACCTACACGGCCAACGCCGAGGACTTCGCGGCCGAGCTCGAGACGCTGGAGGAGCGCGAGACCGAGCTGTCCGCCGCGTGGGAGGGCAGCGGCGTCGCGGTCACCGAGCCCGTCCCGCTGTACCTGCTGGAGGCATCCGGGTTCGTGAACCTGACGCCGGACGCGTTCACCGAAGCCATCGAGGAGGGCTCCGACGTGCCGCCGACGGCCCTGCAGGAGACCCTCGCCGTGCTCGAGGGCGGCCAGGTCGTGCTGCTCGCCTACAACGAGCAGACCGCGAGCGCGGAGACGGAACGGGTGCGCGAGGCGGCCGAGGCGGCCGGCGTGACGGTGCTCGACTTCACCGAGACCCTGCCGGATGGGGAAGACTACCTGTCGTGGATGTCGGCGAACCTCGATCGGCTCGAGGCGGCGCTGGCGTGACCCCGGCCCTCCTGGTGGAGGGCGCGACACTCGCCTTCGGACGGCACACCGTCTGGCGCGACCTGTCGTTCGAGGTCGCGCCCGGCGAGTTCGTGGCGGTGCTCGGCGCGAACGGCTCCGGCAAGACCAGCCTGCTGCGGGCCATCCTGCACCGGCAGCAGCTCAGCGCCGGCCGCATCGTCGCCGGCGGCGAGGTCGGCATCATCCCGCAGCAGCGGCTGTTCCAGGCCGGCACTCCGTTGCGCGGGCGCGACCTGGTCGAGCTCGGTGTCAACGGCACCCGCTTCGGCCTGCCCGTGACCCGTCGCGGCGAACGCGAGCGGGTGGATGCCCTGATCGCGTCGGTCGGAGCGGCCGAGTACGCGATGCGGCCGGTCGGCATCCTCTCCGGCGGCGAGCAGCAGCGGCTGCGGGTCGCCCAGGCGCTCGCGGCGGATCCCGCCCTGCTGCTGTGCGACGAACCGCTCGCCAGCCTCGACCTGCACCACCAGCGCGCCGTCGCGGACCTCATCGACGAGCGTCGGCGCGAACGCGACACCGCGGTGCTGTTCGTCACCCACGACATCAACCCGGTGCTCGGCATGGTCGACCGCGTGCTGTACCTCGCCGAGGGCCGGCACACCATCGGCAGTCCCGACGAGGTGCTGCGCAGCGATGTGCTGAGCGAGCTGTACGGCACGCCGATCGAGGTGTTCCGCACCGACGGGCGCGTGTTCGTGGCCGGGGTCCCCGAGATCGGCGGGCACTGACAGATGTACTGGGAGCTCGTCCAGCTCGTGCAGGCGTCGATCCTCGCCGGCGCGGTGCTCGGCGTCGTCGGCGGTCTGATCGGCGTGTTCGTGATGCAGCGCGACATGGCGTTCGCGGTGCACGGCATCAGCGAGCTGTCGTTCGCCGGTGCCGCGGGTGCACTGCTGCTCGGCGCGAACGTCGTCGCCGGCTCCGTGGTGGGGGCGCTGGCGGCCGCGGCGATCATCGGGCTGCTCGGTGCCCGGGCCCGCGACCGCAACTCGATCATCGGCGTGCTCATGCCGTTCGGGCTCGGCCTCGGCATCCTGTTCCTGGCGCTCTATCCGGGCCGCAGCGGCAACAAGTTCGGGCTGCTCACCGGGCAGATCGTCTCCGTCGACTTCGACCAGCTCGGGCTGCTCATCGCGATCTCGATCGTGGTGCTCGCCGGCCTGCTGCTGATGTGGCGCCCGCTGACCTTCGACAGCCTCGACCCCGAGGTGGCGGCGGCGCGCGGCGTGCCGACCCGCGCGCTCGGGCTGGCGTTCATGCTGCTGCTCGGGCTGACCGTGGCGGTGAGCGTGCAGATCATCGGCGCGCTGCTCGTGCTCGCGCTGCTCGTCACGCCCGCCGCCGCCGCACTGCGGGTGAGCGCCTCGCCGGTGATGGTGCCCGTGCTGTCGATGGTCTTCGGCATGGTGTCGGCAGTCGGCGGCATCCTGGTCGCCATCGGCGGTTCGCTGCCGATCAGCCCGTACATCACCACCATCTCGTTCGCGATCTACCTGGGCTGCCGGCTGCTCGGGCATCTGCGGCATCGCCGACGTAAGGTGGCAGCGTGATCCAGAAGCGGAACACCTGGCAGCGCGAGGCGGTGCGCACGGCCCTCGGCACCTCCGAGGGCTTCGTCAGCGCGCAGTCGCTGCACTCCGCGCTGCGCGAGCAGGGGTCGTCGATCGGTCTCGCGACCGTCTACCGCGCGCTCGCGGACCTCGCCGTCGAGGGCGAGGCCGATTCGCTGCAGCAGGAGGGCGAGTCGCTCTACCGGCTGTGCACGCCGGGCAGCCACCACCATCACCTGATCTGCCGCAACTGCGGCCTCACGGTCGAGATCGAGGCGGATGCGGTCGAGCAGTGGGCCAGGGATGTCGCCGCCCAGCACGGCTTCTCAGCCCCCGAGCACGTGGTCGACGTGTTCGGGTTGTGCCGGGACTGCTCGCGCGCGTAAACTCTTCCGGTTGGCGATTCTCGCCGCTTGTACTAATCCCCTCGGTTCTCGGATCGTGGAGAGGTGTGCCGACAAGTGATCTTGGGTGGGCATCCGTTCGGATGCTCACGGTAACCAGAACAGGAGTTCCACCATGGCCGCAGTGTGCCAGGTGACCGGAGCCACGCCCGGCTTCGGACACAACATCTCGCACTCGCACCGTCGCACCAAGCGCCGGTTCGACCCGAACATCCAGAAGAAGACGTACTACGTGCCGTCGCTTCGCAAGAACGTGACGCTCACGCTGTCCGCGAAGGGCATCAAGGTCATCGACGCCCGCGGTATCGAGTCGGTCGTGAAGGACCTGCTCGCGAAGGGGGTCAAGCTCTAATGGCGAAGCAGCAGGACATCCGTCCGATCATCAAGCTCCGGTCGACCGCCGGCACGGGGTACACCTACGTGACGAAGAAGAACCGTCGCAACAACCCCGACCGTCTCGTGCTCAAGAAGTACGACCCGGTGATCCGCCAGCACGTCGAATTCCGTGAGGAGCGCTAGAACATGGCCAAGAAGAGCAAGATCGCCAAGAACGAGCAGCGCAAGGTCATCGTCGCGCGCTACGCCACCCGCCGTGCCGAGCTGAAGAAGGCGCTCGTCGACCCGAACGGCACCGACGAGTCGCGCGAGGCCGCCCGCCTCGGTCTGCAGAAGCTCCCGCGCGACGCGAGCCCGGCCCGTGTGCGCGGTCGCGACGCCATCGACGGACGCCCCCGCGGCTTCCTCAAGAGCTTCGGTGTCTCCCGTGTGCGCTTCCGTGAGATGGCGCACCGCGGAGAATTGCCCGGAATCACCAAGTCTTCCTGGTAGATTCCAACGAAGTTCCGCGGAATCGTAGGGTTCCACGGGGCTGCAAGCTCCACCGATAACTGCATGAGGTCCGAGGAGGACATCCCATGGCTGACAAGTCATTGAACCGTACCGAGTTCGTCGCGGCCGTCGCCGCCGAGTCCGGCCAGAGCCAGGCGGCCGTCAACGGCGTCGTCGACGCGTTCTTCGCCGTGCTGTCCAAGTCGGTCGGCGAGGGCACGAAGGTGTCCATCCCGGGCTGGCTCGCCGCCGAGCGCACCCACCGTGCCGCTCGCACCGGCCGCAACCCGCAGACCGGCGAGTCCATCGAGATCAAGGCGAGCAACGGCGTGAAGCTCAGCGCCGGCAGCAAGCTCAAGGCCGCGGTCAAGTAACCGCACCTGCACGACCCGAGGGCGGCATCCGATTCCGGATGCCGCCCTCAGTCGTCCGGTAGGTGGAGCGCCTAGGCTGTTGCGGTGCCACGACAGCTCTGGATCGCCGGACCCGCGGCGCTCCTGCTCGCCGCGCTGGCCGCCCTCTTCGCGGCGCTCGCCTACGGCGGTGGAGCCGCCGCGGGGGTCTTCGCCGATGCCGGTGAGGTCGTGCGGTTCGGGGTGCCCGTCGCGAAGCTGCTCGTCGACCTGAGCGCGTCCGTGACCGTGGGCGCGCTGGTGCTGGCCTGCTTCGCCTTCGATCCGACCCGCGACGACACGAACCGGGTGCTCGACATCGCCGCCGGGACTGCCGGGATGTGGGCGGTCGCGTCGGCGGCGAGCGGCCTCTTCACGTACGTGCTGAACTTCACGACCGGATTCAGCCTCGACGAGACGTTCGGCGCGAACCTCGGCGTCTTCCTCACCGAGACCGAACTCGGCCAGTCGTGGCTGGCGACCACGCTCATCGCCGCGGCCGTCACCGTGCTGTGCTTCGCGGTGCGCAACACCAGCCTGCTCGCAGCGGTCGCGGTCCTGTCCGCGGTCGGCCTGTACCCGATGGCATCCCAGGGGCACGCGGGCGGCACCGAGAACCACGACGCCGCCGTCACCGCCCTGTACCTGCACATCCTGTTCGCGGCGGCCTGGCTCGGCGGGCTCGTCGTGCTCGCGCTGCAGCGCCGCTCGCTCGGCGACCGGCTGATCCCG
>DATMVL010000338.1:0-3857 GCA_035563175.1 Rhodoglobus sp.
GCGCTCGGGATCGATCCCGCGCCAGCGCGCGTAGGCGAGGCGGTACAGCGCGAGCTGCAGCTGCCGCTCCTCGAGGTCCTTCGCGCCGCTCGGCGCCTTACCGGTCTTCCAGTCCACGATCTCGAACCGGTCGCCGTCGGCACCCGTGCCCGTGGAGTACACCGCGTCGATCTTGCAGATCACAATGCGGCCGGCGAACGGCAGGTGGATCTCGCGCTCCACCTCGACCGGCCGCCGTGACGCCCAGGGCGAGCGCTCGAAGGTGGCCTGCAGCTCCGCGAGCCGCTCCGCATCCACCACGTCGTCGACGTCGATCTCGGTGGGCAGCGCATCGAGGTCCTCGCCGCCCGGCCCGTAGCGGTCCTCGACCCAGGCGTGGAACAGCGTGCCGAGCTGGGTGGCCCGGTAGGGCCGCTCCGGCATGGGCCGCCGCAGCGACGCCGCGACGCCGGCCGGGTCGGTCACGTACTCCTTGAACCGGGATGCCGGCACGCGGGCGGGCATGGACACGGTGCCGTCGGCCGCGAGGCGGCGCCGCCGCTCCTCCAGCAGCAGCTCGAGGTCGCGTGCCCATGGCCCGGTCACCTCGGGCCGTGCCTCGCGGACCGCGCGCGCGGCCTGCTCGACCGCCGGGCGGCGCTCTCCCAGCGGGTCCATCGGCCAGACGATGCGCTCGAGGTCGTCGCCCATCGGGTTCTCGTCGTGCTCGCTCGCGGCGGGCAGCGGCGGGATCACCCCGGCGGCGGCGAGCTCGGCGAGGAAGACGCCGGGCTCGCGCGGCTTGACCTGCGTCGCCCAGAACGATCCGGTGAGCAGCAGCCCGTGCCGGGCGCGGGTGACCGCCACGTAGGCGAGCCGGCGCTCCTCGGCGAGCAGGTGCTCCTGCACCGCCGCACGGAAGGCGCCCTGGGCATCCACCAGCTCCTTGCGGGTGGTCGCCGCCCGCCAGCCGAACACCGGCAGGCTGGAGCGGTCGCCGCGGAACTCCCACGGCAGCGTGCCGAAGGTGAGCCAGCCCTGGTAACCGCCCTCGACCGGCCGGCCGGGCAGCTCGTCCTTCACCATGCGCGGCACCACGACGTGATCCCACTCGAGGCCCTTGGCGCCGTGGATGGTGAGCACCTGCACGGTGCCGGGCTCCGGATCCTCCGGACGGGGCGAGAGGTCTTCGCGCTCCTCCGCCTCCCGCAGCCAGGAGAGGAAGCCGCCGAGCGTCGCCACCTCGGCGAGGGCGAGGTAGTTCTCGACCGCGTCGAAGAACGCGTCGAGCGTGGCGGTGCCGAGCGGACGGCGGTCGTTGGCCGCCACCTCGATGTCGAGCCGCAGCTCCTGCACGGTGAACGCGACGAAGTCGGGCAGGTCGAGCCCCGACCGCGAGCGGAGGGTGGCGATGACGCGGGCCGCGTCGCGCAGCCGCTCGAGGCCCTCGGGGGTGAACCCGTCGACCGCGGTGTGACCCTCCTTCGCCGTGCCGATGAAATCGAGCGCGTCGACGATCGACCCGCCCTCCCCCTCGGCGACGGATGCCCGCAGCGCCGCCTTGAGCTCGTCGTCGTACGAGCGCTGGGCGTAGTCGCGGTCGCGCAGCCACGACGCGAGGCGGTTCAGCTCCCAGAGGTCGCGCACGCCCACCCGCCAGCGCGAACCGGCGAGCAGGCGGATGAGCTCCAGCCCGCCGCCCGGCTCGTGCACGACGGTCAGCGCGCTGACCAGGTCGGCGATCTCGGGCTCGGCGAGCAGCCCGCCGATGCCAAGCACGTGGAACGGGATGCCGTGCTCGCGCATGGCCTCGAGGAAGAACCGCTGCGTCTTGCGGGTGCGGAACAGCATGGCCGCCGACGGCGCGGGCCCCGGTCGCGAGAGCCGCTCCTTGAGCCAGCGCGCGGCGGCCTGCGCCTCATCCTCGACCGACTCGGGGAACGCGACGTCGACCGGCTCGTCGCTGGCCTTCGGGCCGGGCTCGAGCGCGAGCACGCCCTTGCTGCCGGCGACGAGCTCGTTCGCGGCGGTGAGGATGCGGCGCCCGTTGCGCCAGCTGGTCGAGAGCGCGAACCGATGCTCGGCGCCGAACGCACCCGCGAAGTCCTCGAGATTCGACGCGCTCGCCCCGCGCCAGCCGTAGATCGACTGGTTGGGGTCGCCGACCGCCATGACCGGATGCCCGCCGTACAGCGTCGCGAGCAGCCGGGCCTGCACGACCGAGGTGTCCTGGTACTCGTCGAGCAGCACCACACGGAACCGGTCGCGCTCCACCTCGGCCACCGCGGGCCGGCGCTCGACGATCCGCAGCGCGAGGGCCA
Organism: Rhodoglobus sp.; assembly: GCA_035563175.1. GTDB lineage: Bacteria > Actinomycetota > Actinomycetes > Actinomycetales > Microbacteriaceae > Rhodoglobus. Next base: position 2,301 of record DATMVL010000338.1, read on the forward strand.
CCTGGTCGGAGTACTCGACCAGCCCCCGCCCGAGCTTCGCCGCCTCGTACTCCGCGGCGAGGTCGACGAGCACGTCGAGGGCGCCGACCGAGCCGGCCCAGCGGGCGACCTGCTCATACGCGCCCTTGCCCCCGGGCGACAGCGAGGCCGTGGTCGCGAAATCGCGGGCGAACGCGCGCACCTCCTCGGCATCCGCCAGGTTCTCGACCATCGCGCGGGACAGGTTCAGCACCGCGCGGGTGACGGGGTCGAGGTTGCGGTCGAGGTCGGCGATGCGCCCGTGCGAGCTGCGGATGACGGTGGTGCGGGCCAGCTGCCAGGCGGCGGCCTCACCGAGCACCGGTCCGTCGCCCTCTCGGCCGAGCACCACCGCGTTGTCGCGGTACAGCGCGTTCGCGTAGGAGTTGTACGTGGCGACGCTGGGCGCCTCGAACGGGTCGTAGCCCTCGATGAGGCCGGCCTCGGCGAGCTCGGCGATGCGCTCCCGGATGCGGACGGCCAGCTCCCCTGCCGCCTTGCGCGTGAAGGTGAGGCCGAGCACCTCCGCCGGGCGCACGATGCCGTTGGCGAGCAGCCACAGCACCCGCGACGCCATGGTCTCGGTCTTGCCGGAGCCGGCGCCCGCCACCACCAGCGACGGCGCCAGGGGCGCCTCGATCACGGCCTTCTGCTCGAGCGTCGGGCGCGGCCGTCCGAGTGCGTCCGCGATCTGGAACGCGTCGATGCCCTGCACGTCAGTCACTGGAGACCGCCCTCACCCGGTGCAGCCGCAGCCGCGACGTGTCCATGCCGTATCCGGGCAGCTCCAGCGTGCCCGCGAACTCGGCCGCGGCGATGAGCAGCGCCGCGGCGCTCACCCGCTCGCGGAACGCCTCGAGCTGCTCCGGCGTCATCGCCGCCTGGATCGCCTCGCGGTAGCGCTTCGAGCCGACGCCCTCCTTGACGTACAGCAGCTTCGCGCCGCCGGAGCTGTGCTCCCCGTGGGCGGCCAGCGCCTCGTTCAGGATGCCCTCGGCGTAGGCGAGCTGGTACGCGCCGAGCTGCGGGTGCGCGTCGATGTCGCTCTGCCGGGTGATCGGCGTGCCGGTCTTGAGGTCGACGATGACCACGGCGCCCTCGCCGTCGCGCTCGACCCGGTCGATCGAGCCGCGCAGCAGCGCGCGCCCGACGGCGAGCTCGAAACGGCTCTCGGCGCCGACCAGGGTCTTGCCGCCGGAGGTGAAGTCGTCCAGGTACTCCGCGAGCGCGTCGGTGAACCCGCGCACGATCTGCTGCTGCCGGCTCGCGAGCCACGGCGCCTCGAACACCAGCTCGTCCCAGCGCGACTCGACCGCCGCCCACAGCGCCGCGGGGCTCGGCTCGGCCACGGTCTCCATCGCCCAGTGCACGATCGTGCCGACGTTGGCGTAGATGCCGCTGTCGCCGCCGGCGACCCGCTCGAGGAACCAGTCCAGCGGGCTCTCGAGCAGCTTCTCGATCGCCGAGGGCGAGACCGGCACCGCCTCCTCGCCCTCGAAGAGCGGGGCGACGGATGTCGGCGGCAGCAGTCCATGCCAG
>DATMVL010000339.1:0-3062 GCA_035563175.1 Rhodoglobus sp.
GGCCGCGCCACCGCTCTCGCGCTCGCCGAGGCGGGCGACGACGTCGTCATCACCTACCGTTCCGAGGCGGATGCCGCCGCCGAGGTCGTCGAACTCGTCCGGGCCGCGGGCCGTCGCGCCGTGGCGCTGCAACTCGACACCACGGCGCCGCAGTCGTTCGACGCCTTCGCCGACGCGCTGCAGGCCGCGCTGCGGCAGACCTGGCAGCGCGACACCTTCGACGTGCTCGTCAACAACGCGGGCTTCGCCGGCTGGACCCCGTTCGGTGACATCGAGCAGGCCGCCATCGAGCAGCTCTTCGCGGTGCACGTCACCGGTCCGGTGCTGCTCACGCAGCGGCTCGCACCGATGCTGACGGACGGCGGCCGCATCCTCAACACCTCGACCGGCCTCGCCCGCTTCGCCGTCGCCTCCGGCTACTCCATCTACGCGGCCGCGAAGACGGCGATCGAGACCTGGACGATGTACCTCGCGAAGGATCTCGGGCCCCGCGGCATCGCCGTGAACGTCATCGCGCCCGGCGCCACGGCGACCGACTTCGCGGGCGGCGCGATCCGCGACGACCAGTCATACCGCGACGTCATCCTGCCCACGATCGCCATGGGTCGCATCGGCGAGCCCGACGACATCGGAGCCGCTATCGCCGCCGTGCTCGACCCGCGGATGGGCTGGGTCACCGCCCAGCGCATCGAGGCCTCGGGCGGCCAGCGGCTCTGAAACCCCGAGGCCCGCATCTCGCTGTTCGCCCGAATCGCACGGGTTCCCGAGGTCCAACCCGTGCGAATCGGGCAATCAAGGTTGGGGGCGCTGACCCTCAGGTCAGGTCAGGTCGCGGGTCATCCACAGCACGTGCTCGTCGCGCAGCGCCTCGGTGAAGCCGAGATGCCGGTAGAACGCGATCGCGTTCGCGTTGTCGGGCCCGACGCCGAGGTGCACGCCCGGCACGGCCTGCGCGGCGAGCTCGTCGCACAGCCATGCGATGAGTTGTCCGCCCAGCCCGCGGCCGCGGGCGCGGTCGAGCAGGTCGATGTGCAGGTGCGCGGGATGCGAGGCGACCACCGCGTCGGGGGAGCGGGGCGGATGCCGCAGCGCCCGCGCATCCGGGTACTGCTCGCGCAGGGGCGGCCACCACTCCCGTTCCAGCCTCGCCTCGAAGGCGCGGGTGTCGGCGCAGCCGAGCACGTAGCCGGCGATGCCCAGGTCGTCGGCGAGCACGCGGGCGAGGGCGGGCTGGAAGAGCACGTACGGTCCGGCGAAGACGTGACCGACCACATCCGGCGGGCCCCAGTCGCCGTCCGCGGTGGCCCGGCACACCTCGTACACGCCGGGCAGGTCGGCGAGGCGGGCGGGGCGAGCGACCGTCATGTCCGCACCCTAGCAAGCCCCCTGCGGCGCGGCCGGGGTAGGGTCGAGCCGTGAGCTCGTTCCCCTCCGTTCTGCCCGAGCCCGACATCACGCCGCTGCGCGGCGGCCCCGTGCTGCGGTGGGGCGTCATGGCTCCGGGCGGCATCGCCGGCAGCTTCGTGCGCGCACTGCTCGCCGAGACCGACCAGCGCGTCGTCGCCGTGGGCTCCCGTTCGATCGAGCGCGCGGAGGAGTTCGCGACCCGCAACGGCATCGAGCGCGCGTACGGCGGCTACGAGGAGGTCGCGACCGACCCCGAGGTCGACATCGTCTACATCGCCGCCCCGCACACCGGGCACCGCGACCTCGCCCTCATGGCCATCGCCGCCGGCAAGCACGTGCTGGTCGAGAAGCCGATCGGCGTCTCGCTCGACGACGCCCGTGAGATCGCGGATGCGGCGCGCTCGGCCGGCGTGTACGTGATGGAGGCGATGTGGTCGCGCTTCATCCCGCAGACCTCCGTCATCTCGCAGCTGCTGCGCGACGACGTGCTCGGCGACCTGCGGCTGGTGACCGCCGACTTCAGCGTGCTGTTCCCGTACGACCCGGGCAGCCGCCTCTTCGACCCGGCCCTCGGCGGCGGGGTGCTGCTCGACCTCGGCGTCTACACCGCGTGGTTCTGCCACTTCGTGCTCGGCGAGCCGCTGTCGGTGACCGCGATCGGCTCGCTCGCCCCGACCGGCGTGGATGCCCAGGCCGCCGTCACCCTCGGCTACGAGACCGACGCGCAGGCCGTCTTCACCACCGGCGGCTTCGCGGCGGGCACCGGTGCCGGTCTCATCGCCGGCCACGAGGCCCGCATCGAGGTCGACAAGTTCATGTCGCCGAGCGGCTTCCGGCTCATCGCCGGCGACCGCGAACTGCGCTGGGACGACCCCAAGGGCGCCGAATGGAACCACGGGCTGGCTTACCAGGCGGTCGCCGTCGCGGCCGACATCGCCGAGGGCCGCACCGAGTCGCCGCTGCACAGCCTCGACGACACCATGGCGATCATGCGCGTGCTCGAGGAGTCGAGGCTGCAACTCGGCGCCGCATGAGCGCTGCCGCGTTCGACGAGGCCGACCCGCTGGCCGACTGGCGCTCGCGATTCGTCGACGCGCCGGGGGTCGCCGCCTACCTGGACGGCAACTCGCTGGGCAGGCCGCTGCGGGCATCCGCCGACCGGCTCGCCGATTTCGCAGCGGGGGAGTGGGGCGCCCGCCTCATCCGCGGTTGGGATGAGGGTTGGCTGCAGCTGCCGCTGACCCTCGGCGACGAGCTCGGCCGGGTCGCGCTGGGCGCGGCGCCCGGTCAGGTCGTCATCGGCGACTCGACGACCGTGCTGCTGTACAAGCTGATCCGTGCCGCGCTGGATGCCCGTCCCGGCCGCACCGAGATCGTGATCGATCGCGGCAACTTCCCCACCGACCGCTACGTCGTCGAGGGCGTCGCAGCCGACCGCGGGCTCACCGTGCGCTGGATCGACACCGACCACGCCGGCGGCGTCACCCCGGAGCTCGCTGCGATGCGCGTCGGCCCGAACACCGCGCTCACCCTGTTCAGCTCCGTCGCCTACCGCTCGGGCTGGATCGCCGACGTGCGGGCGATCACCGCGCAAGCGCATGCGGCCGGCGCGCTCGCGCTCTGGGACCTCAGTCACAGCACCGGCGTCGTGCCGA
>DATMVL010000340.1:0-2377 GCA_035563175.1 Rhodoglobus sp.
AGCCCGTATCCTTCGATGCTCGGGATGCCGGTCGACTTCGCGAACGCGAACGCCGTGTTCTTCTGGGTGTCGGTCGGCAGCACGTTGCTCTGGTCGCCCTCGAGGTAAGCCGGAGCGAACGGTCCGCGCAGCGCCGTCGTCACGTTGAGGTCGCGGATCTCATGCCGCGCCGTGTCGCGCACGATGCGCACGACGCGGGTCTCGGCTTTGCCGTACTGGATGTCGCCCAGGATGATGCCCATGCCGGTGATCATGGCACCGTCATGTGTCGGCGCTGTTACCTGGGCTGGAGGCCCAGCGCCGCCTTCACCGCTCCAGCAGCCGTCCGCGGCCGGGCGCCTGCCCACGCAGCCAGACCCGGCGGGCGACACCGCGCAACCGCCTGCCCTCGTATGCCGAGATCGGGTTCCGGTGCTGCAGCGACGCGGCGTGCACCTCGAACTCCTCCTCCGGCGCCATGGCGACCAGGTCGGCGTCGGCTCCGACGGCGATGCGGCCCTTGTTCGCGAGCCCGACGAGGTCGGCGGGGCCCCGCGACATCCACCCGACCACCGTCTCGAGCGGGATGCCGCGCCGCGACGCCTCGGTCCACACCGCCGCGAATCCGGTCTGCAGCCCCGCGATGCCGCCCCAGGCCCGCTGGAAGTCGCCGCCGCCCGCGGTCTTCAGGTCGACGGTGGCCGGGGAGTGGTCGGTCACCACGATGTCGATGTCGCCGGCGAGCAGCGCCTGCCAGAGCGCGTCGCGGTTGGCGTCGTCGCGGATCGGCGGGCAGCACTTGAACCGGGTGGCGCCCGGCTCGATCTGCTCCTCGCTGATCGTCAGATAGTGGGGACACGTCTCGACGGTGATCGGCAGCCCGTCGGCACGTGCGGCGCGCAGCGCGGGCAACGCGGCCGCCGAGGAGAGGTGCAGGATGTGGGCGCGGGCGCCCGTGCGGCGCACGCCGGCGATCACCCGCTCGATCGCGGCGACCTCCGCCTCGTCGGGACGGGACCCGACGAACCGGTGGTAGTCGGCGCCGCCGTCGTCCGCGTGCGCGTCGAGCACGGCAGGATCCTCGGCGTGCACGATGAGCAGCGATCCGAGCCGGGCGACCTCGTCGAGCGCCAGCTCGAGCCCGTCCGCGTCGAGGTGGTCGAACTCGGGCACGCCGCTCGGTGCGAGGAAGCACTTGAACCCGAACACGCCGCCGTCGTGCAACTCGCCCAGCGATCCGGAGTTCTGCGGCACCGCTCCACCCCAGAAGCCGACGTCGACCGAGACCTTGGGCGCCGCGACCTCCCGTTTCTCACGCAGCGCCTCGATGGAGATGGTGGCCGGGATGCTGTTGAGCGGCATGTCGACGATGGTCGTGACCCCGGCCGCTGCGGCCGCCCTCGTCGCCGAGGCGAAGCCCTCCCACTCGGTGCGCCCCGGCTCGTTCACGTGCACGTGGGTGTCGACCAGCCCCGGCAGCAGCACCTCGTCGTCGGCGAGCTCCACCCTCTCGCCGGGCAGCGGTGCACCCGCGATCTCGACGATCCTGCCCTCGCGGACGCCCACCCACGCCTCGCGGAACGCCCCGTCGATCAAGGCGCGGCGGGCGTGCACGACGAACTCCATGACCTCAGTGAAGCAGGCCGTCGTTTCGCTCGCGTAACGGCTCCGAAACGCGGCGCTGCCACGCTGTGCCGATGGATGCGGTGTGCCCGAAGCACATGGAGTTCGGCCCGTGCGGCGGGGTCGCCGGCGACGGCTCCTGCGAGGTCGGCGACTTCCGGTGCGTGTTCCTGGACGCCCCGACCGTGCGGTGGCATGGTGACGTCGCGAGACCGCCGCTGATCGACTCCGCCGCAGCGATGCGCTCGGCGCTCGCGAGCCGGCACGTGGTGGTCGCCGACTTCCCCGCCCGCGCGCTCGACGCGGCGTCCATCGAGGAGTGCGGGGCCATCCTCGCCGGGTCCGTGGATGCGGTGCTCACGGGCGACGCGCCGGACGCGCGCGTGCAGTTCCCGCCCGCCTACCGCGCCGCCCTGGTGCGCGGGACCGGGCTCGAGGTGTGGAGCGGGTTCACCTGCCGCGACCGCAACCGCGTCGCGATGGAGGGCGAGCTCGCCGCCCTCGCCCACGCCGGGGTCGCCGGTGTGCACTGCGTCACCGGCGACCACACCGGCATCGGCACGCGCAGCGACGCCATGCCCGTGTTCGACCTCGACTCCACCCGTGCCGCGGCGCTGGCACGAGCGGCGGGTCACCTGGTCAGCGTGGCGGAGTCGCCGGCGTCGCCGCCGGTGCAGCGGCGCGCCGAGCGCCTGGTCGAGAAGGCGCGCGCAGGCGCCGAGGTGTGCTTCGTGGATCACGCCGGGGGAGCCGATCCGGTCGCCCGGTTCATCGC
>DATMVL010000341.1:0-3088 GCA_035563175.1 Rhodoglobus sp.
CCCTGGCCGAGGCCGCGCACGATCGTCGCGCCGCCGGTGAAGCTGCCGTCGACGACGTCGCGGTCGGTGACCACGAGGCCGGCGACCGTACGGCGGCCGGGGCCGACCACCAGGCCCTCGTTGATGTGGTCGCCGTAGAGGTCGGCCCGGGCGGCCCGGGTGACGAAGGAGACGTCGGCCGGGGCCTCGCGCGGGACGTCGCGCCGCTGGAACAGGACGAACGCGAGTGCCGCTCCGGCCGCCACGACGAGCGTGATGATCAGCGTGACCACGATCGCCGGGACCGGGGGGTCCTCGTGGGCGGCGTGGCCGACCACCGGGCTGAGGAACTCGACGATCCAGTCGCCGAGGAGCATCACGCCGCCGAGCACCGACAAGGCCGCCAGCACGACCAGCGGGACCGTCATCACCGCGGGCGACTCGTGGGGGTGCACGCCCTCCGCCCAGCGCTTCCTGGTGAAGAACGTCAGCAGCATCAGCCGGGTCATGTAGAAGCCGGTGATGCCGGCGCCGAGGATCGCGCACACGCCCACCACCCAGTTCTCCACCAGCGCGGTCTCGATGATCTTGTCCTTCGACCAGAAACCGGAGAAGCCGGGGAAGCCGATGATCGCCAGGTAGCCCATCGCGAAGGTCAGGAACGTGACCGGCAGCAGCTTCTGCAGCCCGCCGTAGTGGCGCATGTCCACGTCGTCGTCCATGGCGTGCATGACCGAGCCGGCGCCGAGGAACATGTTGGCCTTGAAGAACCCGTGGGTCAGCAGGTGGAAGATCGCGAACGCGTAGCCCGCGACACCCAGGCCCGCGCCGAGCATCATGTAGCCGATCTGGCTCATCGTCGAGCCGGCCAGTGCCTTCTTGATGTCGTCCTTGGCGCAACCGATGATCGCGCCCCACAGCAGGGTGACGGTCGCGACGATCACGACCACGGTCTGAGCGTTCGGCGCCAGCTCGAAGACGAAGTTGGAGCGGACGATCAGGTAGACGCCTGCCGTCACCATGGTGGCGGCGTGGATCAGCGCCGACACCGGCGTCGGACCCTCCATCGCGTCGAGCAGCCAGGCCTGCAGAGGCACCTGTGCGGACTTCCCGCAGGCGCCCACGAGCAGCAGGATCCCGAGCGCGGTGAGCGTCGCCTCCGAGGCGCCGGAGGTTGCTGCACTGATCTCGGTGAAGCTCGTCGTGCCGAAGGTGACGAAGAACAGGAAGATCGCCAGCGCCATCCCCATGTCGCCGACGCGGTTGATGACGAACGCCTTCTTCGCCGCGGCGGCGGCGGACGGCTTGTGCTGCCAGAAACCGATGAGGAGGTACGACGCGAGACCGACGCCCTCCCAGCCGAGGAACAGCCCGAGGTAGTTCTCGGACAGCACCAGCATGAGCATCGCGGCGACGAACAGGTTGAGGTAGCCGAAGAACCGGCGCCGGCGCGGGTCGTGCGCCATGTAGCCGATCGAGTACACGTGGATCAGCGACCCGACGCCGGTGATCAGCAGCAGGAAGAGGGCCGACAGGGGGTCGTAGAGCAGGTCCATCCCGATGTGGAGCCCCCCGACCTCGATCCAGTCGTAGAGGTGCTGGGAGACCTGGCGGTCGCCCTCGTCCCGGCCGAGCAGGTCGAGGAACAGGACCAGGCTGATCAGGAACGAGCCGATCGGCAGCGCGGTGCCGAGCAGGTGGCCCCACTTGTCGGTCGCCTTCCCGCCGAGCAGCAGGACAGCGGCACCGAGCAGTGGCAGCGCGATGATCAGCCACAGCAAGGAGTACGCGCCGTCTGCGGCCGACGGGTCGACGACCGGGACGTGCACCTCGGTCTCCGCGGCAGCCGTGGAGAGGGAAGCGACGAGAGAAGTCATCCTGGCCTCAGAACTTCAGCAGGCTGGCGTCGTCGACCGAGGCCGAGCGACGCGTCCGGAAGATGGTCATGATGATCGCGAGGCCGACCACGACCTCCGCGGCGGCCACGACCATCACGAAGAACGCGGCGATCTGGCCGTCGAGGTTGCCGTGCTGGTGGGCGAACGCGACGAACGCGAGGTTGCAGGCGTTGAGCATCAGCTCGACGCACATGAACACGACGATCGCGTTGCGACGGGTGAGGACGCCGATCGCGCCGATCGTGAACAGGATCGCCGAGAGGGCGACGTACTCCGTCACCGGTCCTCCCCCTTCCCGCTGCTGCGCCGCGTCACCACGTCCTCCTCGCTGGTGGCGGTGGCCGCGTCCTTCCCGCCCGTCTCGGGCATCCGACCCGGCTCCTGCCCGAGCTGGCCGGTGACCTCGTCGATGTCGTCGGCGAGGGTGTCGGCGGGCCGGACCGACCCGCGCGCGGCGAGCACGCGGGAGACCGAGGCCGGTGCGGGGCTGCCGTCGGGCAGCAGGGCCGGGGTGTCGACCGCGTTGTGCCGGGCGTAGACACCCGGGGGTGGCAGCGGGCCGAGGTGGGTGCCCCGCTCGGCGAAGTCGCGGACCCGCTTCGCGGCGATGTCGGCCTGGGTCGGCTTGGGGTTCAGCCGCTCGCGGTGGGCGAGGACCATCGCGCCGACGGCCGCGGTGACCAGCAGCGCGCTGGTCACCTCGAACGCGAAGACGTAGCGGGAGAAGAGCAGGTTCGCGAGCGCCTCCACGTTGCCGCCCTCGTTGGCCTCCTCCAGTCCCACCGCAGTGCCGAACGTCAGCTGCGAGACCCCGACGACGAGCACCACCGCGAACAGCAGGCCCACCAGCCAGGCCATCGCCCGCTGCCCCTTGATCGTCTCGACCAGCGAGTCGGACGCGTCGACGCCCACGAGCATGAGGACGAACAGGAACAACATCAGGATCGCGCCGGTGTAGACGATGATCTGCACCGCGAACAGGAACGGGGCCTCGAGCACCGCGTAGAGGACGGCGAGGCTGATCATCACGACCGCGAGCAGCAGCGCCGCGTGCACCGCCTTGCGCACGAACAGGATGCCCACGGCGGCGAGCACCATGATCGGCGCCAGCACCCAGAACGCGGTCATCCGCGGACCTCCTGGGTGCTCGTCTCGTCGGCCGGGTCGCCGGGCCGCGCGGTGTCGGCGCCGGCGGCCGGCGCGCGACCGGG
>DATMVL010000342.1:0-2252 GCA_035563175.1 Rhodoglobus sp.
TGAACTGGTGCCAGTGCGGCCACCAGAACTCGCGCGCCTTCCGCCCATCCGACATGAGGAAGCCGGGGGACCCGAGCATGATCATGGTCTGCTCGGGGGCGTTGCCGAACTTCTCGGCGGCGGCCCGGTACAGGGTGGCGTTGCCGGCGGAACGGATGGCGCTGCCCCCGAGCACGCCGGTGGCCATGGGCAGGCCCAGCTGCGCCGCCCGCACGACCGACCCGGGGTTGCCGCCGGTGCCGAGCCAGATGGGGATGGGGCCGCGCTCAGCCCGCGGCGGCACGTACTCGCCGTGCAGGGCAGGCCGGGTGACACCGCTCCAGGTGACCCGGTCGTGCTGGTTGATCTCGAGCAGCAGCTCGAGCTTCTCGGCGTAGAGCTGGTCGTAGTCGCGCAGGTCGTATCCGAACAGCGGGAACGATTCGATGGATGACCCGCGCCCGGGGATCATCTCGACTCGGCCGTTCGAGATCGCGTCGACGCTGGAGAACTGCTCGTAGACGCGCACCGGGTCGTCGGTGCTGAGCACCGTGACCGCGCTCGAGAGCTTGATGCGCGAGGTGCGCGCCGCGGCGGCGGCCAGCACGACCGCGGCGGCGGAGACGGGGAACTCCGGGGTGTGGTGCTCGCCGAGCCCGAACCAGTCGAGCCCGGCCTGCTCGGCGACCTCGATCGACTCGACGACGTTGCGGATGGCCTGCGCCTCCGAGATGCGCTTACCCGTCGCTGGATCCCGGTTTGCGTCTCCGAAGGCGCCGATCCCTAGTTCCATGATGTTCCTTCCGTGGTGTTCACGCGGCTGCGCCGCTCTGGTCGGTGCGGGTCGCGCGGATGATCTCGGCTGCGGTCAGGCGGGCTCCGAACACCGGGTGGCCGGGCTGCAGTGCCGCCCCGGCCGCCAGGGTGGGAAGCGTCACGGCGTCGTAGCCGATGCGCTCGATGACCCCGGCGACGGCACCGGTCGCGTTCGGGTCGTCGCCGGCGACGGCGAGACCGCGTCGTTCCGGATGCCCGGCCGCACGCGCATCCACCTCGAGGTCGTGGTAGCCGACATGGTTCAGCGTCTTCACCACCGTGGCTCCGGGCAGGAACTCACGTACGACGGCGCTGGAACCTTCGGGCGCATCCTCGAACGCCGCGAGTTCGCCGTCGACGGGTGGCCAGTAGTTCATGGCATCGACGACGAGCTTGCCCGCGAAGCGCGTCGAGTCGAGTGTGGCGACGCGGTGCAGCGGCACGGCGACGATGGTCAGGTCAGCGGCCTCCACCGCATCCCGGGTCCAGCGCGGCGTCGCGCCGGGTGCGACGATCGACGACAGCAGTTCGAGGTCGGTGGGGTCGCCCGAGCCGCTGAGAGTCACCTCGTACCGAGCTGCGACGAGCGCGCGGGCGACGGCGGTGCCCACCCGTCCGGCGCCGATGACGGCGATGTGCTCGATCATGACTCCGCTCGCATCGCCTCGTGCAGCAGCTCGCGCACCCGGGGGACGACCTCGAGCCCGAACCGCTCGATGTTCCGCCGCTTCTCGCGATGGGGCATGCGGCTGGCAGCGGCGACGAAGTCGAAGCGGCTCGCGTCGAGCATCCGCATGCCGCGAGCGACTCTCCGCGCGACGGTCTCGGGAGAGCCGACCACGAGCGTGCCGCTGGCGACCTCGAGGTCGTATCGGTCGCGGCGGTACGGCGCCCATCCGCGCTTGGGCGCTTCCGCGTTCAGCGTGCCCGACCACACGGGCCAGAAGCGCTCGATCGCCTCCTCGTCGGTGTCGGCGATGTACCCGTGCACGTGCATCCCGACCGGCTGCACCGGCTGGCCGAGCACGCTCGCCGTGCGCCGGTACAGCTCGACCAGCGGGGCGAACCGCTCGATGGTGCCGCCGATGATGCCGAGCATGAGCGGGAGTCCGAACCGCGCCGCACGCACGGCCGACTGGGGGCTGCCGCCCACGCCGACCCACACGGGCACGCCGCCCGGGGCGATCGACGGCTCGAGCACCTGTTCGACCAGTGGCGGCCGGAACCGTCCCGACCAGGTGACGGGCTGCTCCCGCAGCAGCCGCATGAGCAGGTCGAGCTTCTCCTCGAAGAGGTGCTCGTATTCGGCGAGGTCGAAGCCGAAGAGGGGGAACGACTCGATCGCCGATCCGCGGCCGACGATCAGCTGCGCGCGACCGGCCGAGACGGCGTCGAGCGTTGCGAACTCGTTGTAGACCCGGACCGGGTCCTGCGTGCTGAGCACGGTGACAGCCGTG
>DATMVL010000343.1:0-2823 GCA_035563175.1 Rhodoglobus sp.
GTCGGGGTGGGCGCGACCGCGGTCGGCGGCTGCAGGCCCTGGAACACGATCACGCCGCCGACGACGGCGCCGGTCAGGATGACCGCGGTGATCGCGGCGGGCACGAGCCAGCCCGGTGCTCCGCGTCGCTCGGGCGCGGCGGTCAGCAGTTCGGTGGCCGGTGCGGGCTGCGCGATCGGCACGTGGTCGGCGAGGCCGGGCGCGCGGACCGCCGCGTCGGGTACGGGGCCGTCCAGCGGGCGGGTGGGCGCATCCATCGGGATGGCCTGGGTCGGCTCGTCGGCCGGCGAGACGGGTTCGGTGGGTTCGTCGGGTCTCATGAGGTCGAGGACCGCGGAGGGGCGTCCGGGATGGCCGCCCCTCCGCAGCGGCTCAGACGATCGGGCTGTCGCCCTCGGTCGAGGTGCGCGTGACGCGCTCCCCGCTGACCGGGTCGGCGGCGCTGCGCGTCGTCGAGACCGCGGCGCGGCGCCGCGTCAGCAGCACGATGCCCACGAGGAACACGACCACGCCCGCGCCCATCAGGATGTACCCGATCAGGTCCAGGTCGACGAAACCCCCCGTTTCGATGTTGAGCGCGAACGTCAGGATCGCGCCGATCACGAACAGAACGACACCGGTTCCGATGCTCATCTGCTTCCTCCTTCGTAGGGAGCACTCCTGGTGCTCGATGGTGACTCTTCCGGGGACAGGTCGTTCTGCGATAGGGGGTTGCGACGCAACCCCCTTGTGAGGTCGGCGTTCTGAAAACCGCTCGGCGGTATCGTCGGAGGATGCGCCCGCTGCAGTCCCAGATCATCGCCGAGCTCGACGCACGACCCGCCATCGACCCGGCCGAGGAGGTGCGCCGGCGCGTGGACTTCCTCAAGGAGTACGCCACCGCGACCGGCGCCTCGGGCTTCGTGCTCGGCATCAGCGGCGGGCAGGATTCGAGCCTCGCCGGCCGCCTCGCGCAGCTGGCGAGCGACGAGCTCGGCGACGCGGTCGAGTTCATCGCGGTCCGGCTGCCCTACGGCACCCAGGCCGACGAGGCCGATGCCCAGCTGGCCCTGCAGTTCATCCAGCCCGACCGCTCGGTGGCCTTCGACATCAGAGGCGGCGTCGACGGCGTCGCGGCCGAGTACGGCGAGGCGCTGGGGGAGACGATGCGCGACTTCGTGAAGGGCAACGTCAAGGCGAGGATGCGCATGATCGCCCAGTACGCCATCGCCGGGCAGACCGGCAAGCTGGTGATCGGCACCGACCACGCGGCCGAGGCGGTGACCGGCTTCTTCACCAAGTACGGCGACGGCGGCGCCGACATCCTGCCGCTCAGCGGTCTCACCAAGCGGCAGGGGCGCGCCCTGCTGCAGCACCTCGGCGCCGCCGAGCGGCTGTACCAGAAGGCGCCCACCGCCGATCTGCTCGACCAGAAGCCGGGCCAGACCGACGAGACGGAGCTGGGCGTCACCTACGAGCAGCTCGACGACTATCTCGAGGGTCACGAGGTCGACGACGCGGTGGCGCAGCTCATCGAGTCGAAGTACCTGCAGACCCGGCACAAGCGCACCGTGCCGGTGTCGCCGTCCGACGACTGGTGGCGGGGATGAGCTCGGTCGCCGTCGCGCAGTTCGCGCCCGGCGACGACACCGCCTCGAACCTGAGGCGCATCACCCGCCTGGCGGAGCGCGCCGCGGACCGCGGAGCCGGTCTCGTGGTGTTCCCGGAGTACTCCTCCTTCTTCGAGCCGCAGCTCGGGGCCGCCTCGGTCGAGGCCGCCGAGCCGCTCGACGGGCCGTTCGCGACCGCGCTCGCCGGTCTCGCCGGTCGGCTGGGCATCCACCTGGTCGCCGGGATGCTGGAGCGCCACGACCCGCAGCGGGTGCGCAACACGGTGGTCGCCCTCGACCCGGCAGGGGAGCTGGTCGCGCACTACCGCAAGCAGCACCTGTACGACGCGTTCGGCCAGCGGGAGTCCGACCGTGTGCTCGCCGGCGAGCTCGAGCCCCCGCGCACCTTCGGCTGGCATGACTTCACCGTCGGCCTGCAGACCTGCTACGACGTGCGGTTCCCCGAGGTCACGCGCACGCTGGTCGACGCCGGCGCCGACCTGGTGGTCGTCCCGGCGGAATGGGTCCGCGGGCCGCTCAAGGAGCATCACTGGCGCACCCTGCTCACGGCGCGTGCGATCGAGAACACCGTGTACGTCGCCGCCGCCGACCACGCGCCGCCGATCGGCGTCGGCACCAGCCTGATCATCGACCCGATGGGGGTCGAGCTCGCCGGCATCGGCGACGAGGACGACGCCGTCGCGGTCGCCGAGGTGTCGTCCGACCGCGTCGCCGCCGTGCGGGAGCGCAATCCCGCCCTCGCCCTGCGCCGGTTCGGAGTTGTACCCCGCTAACTGGGGATTCGCCCCCGCGGAGGGGGTGCCTACGCTGGGCGGCGGGGGAACGGGGTAATTCCATGGACGCTGCCATCCGCGTACTGGTCGTCGAGGACGATCCGGATGTCGCGCTCTACACCAAGACGGTGCTGCAGCGCGACGGAGCCGAGGTGCTGACGCTGCCGGACGGGCGAGAGGCCGCGCGCGCGGTCGCCGAGTTCGATCCGGACGTGCTCGTCACCGACATCGAGCTGCCGGGCATGTCGGGCCTCGACCTGATCGCGCAGGCCCGGGACACCAAGTCGGGCCTCGCCGTCATCGTGATGACGGCCCACGCCTCGGTCGACTACGCGATCACCGCGCTGCGCAACCAGGCCGACGAGTTCCTCACCAAGCCGGTGACGGCCGCCGCGCTCACCGGGCACGTGCGACGGCTCGCGGCCCAGGCGCGGCAGGCG
>DATMVL010000344.1:0-4000 GCA_035563175.1 Rhodoglobus sp.
GCTCTGGCACGCCGATCTCGGTGCCGCGCCCCGCTACGGTACGGCCCGCGGCACGGCCGCGATGCGCGAGTTCATCGAGCAGCCCGGCTGGCAGGACCGGCTCGAGGAGTTCCTGCCGCCGGAGCACGTGCACGAGATCCCCACACAGCTGATGGGACTGCTCACCGGCCTTCCCGAGGGCGCGGCCGAACTCCCGTGGGACGGTCCGCGCGCGCGTGTCCTCGAGCACCGCGGCCACGCCGAGGGGCATGCGGCCTTGTTCGTCGAGCAGCGGGGCTTGCTCGTCGCGGGCGACATGGTGTCTGACATCCTCATCCCCTTCCTCGATCTCGAGTCCGAGGATCCCGCCGGCGAGTATCTCGCCGGGCTCGATCTGCTCGAGAGCGTGGCTGATCGCGTCGACGTCGTCGTGCCCGGTCACGGGTCGATCGGCGATCGCGAACAGCTGCGCGCGCGGATCGAGCTCGACCGGGCCTACGTGCGGAGCCTCCGCGACGGCGCCGGAATCGACGACCCGCGCATCGGCCCGTCGGCGCCGCTCGACTGGATCGCCGACGTGCACGAGTGGCAGGCGAAGAGCTACGCCGAACGGGCCTAGCTCTCGACGTCGAAGACGACGGTCGCCGCCGAGTGCTGCCCGATCAGCCGGGCGACCGGGGCGTGGTCCCGGTGCGGCAGGTACCGCTCGAGGTCGTCCCGACCCGTGAACAGGATGACCATCCCCCACTCGTAGCCGCCCTCGAGCCCCTCGGGGCTGACGCTGGCGCCGTGCAGCACCCGCTCGATGCCGGGGATGCGCGAGGGCAGGTCGGCGACCAGCGCGTCCAGCTCCTCGACGTGACCGGACGAGCCGTCCTGCCAGCGGCACAGCACGGTGTGGGCGATCACGGCGACCCCTCCGCCTCGTCGCGCCTGCGGGCATCCGCCTCGACCTGCCGCTTGGCGGCCGGGATCAGCACGGTGAGGAACAGCACGCCGATGACCAGCACGATCAGCCCGAACACCACCGGCACGAGCCACCAGAGCTCCATCAGCGCACGCCGATCTGCAGGCGGCTGAGCGTCGCGATCACCTGCCGGGCGATCAGCCGGCCGGCCCGGTTGGCGCCGATCGTCGAGGCCTGCGGCCCGTAGCCGGCGAAGAACACGCGCGGATCCTTCCACGATGCGCCCTGGGCGACGACCACGCCGCCCTCCTTCTCGCGCAGCTTCAGCGGGGCGAGGTGCCGCAGCGCCGGGCGGAAACCGGTCGACCAGATGATCGCGTCGGCCTCGACGAAGGTGCCGTCATCCCAGCGGACGCCGGTCGGCTCGATCGAGGAGAACATCGGTTTCGGCACCAGCACGCCGCGGTCGATGCCGGCCTGGATCTTGCGGGTACGCGGCACACCCGTGCCGCTGACGATGCTGGGCAGCGCCCGACCGGCGCGAGCCGCCTCGTCCTGGGCGATCACCGCCTCCCGGCGGGCCTCGAGGTTCAGCTCGCCGTCCTCGAGGAAGTCGATCGGTCGACGGCTCACCCAGGTGAGCTGCGAGGCGACGTTCTCGAGCTCGAGCAGGAAGCCGATGGCCGAGGTGCCGCCGCCCACGACGACGACCTTCTTGTCTCGGAACTCCTCGGCGGAGCGGAACTCGTTGGTGTGCAGGTGCCGGCCCTCGAACGACTTCAGGCCCGGATACCAGGGGATGAACGGGGCGCCCCACGTGCCGGTCGCGTTCACGACGGTGACCGTGGTCACCTCCTTCTCCTCCTCGCCGTCGAGGGTGAAGGTCACCTTGAGGTCGGTGCCCCAGTTCTCGACCCGGGTGACGTCGGCGGGACGCACCACCTTGAAGTCGTAGAAGTCCTCGTACCGGGCGTAGTAGTCGGCCACCACGTCCTTGGCGGGCGCGGTGCGGTCGGCCGACTCGAAACTGAGGCCCAGAGCATCCATACCGGGCAGGTCGTTGATGCGGTGGGCCGAGCCGATGCGCAACGACTCCCAGCGGAACTGCCACGCCCCGCCGGTGATCGGGCCCCGGTCGAGCAGCACGAAATCGTTGCCGGGATCGAGCCCGAGGCGGCGCAGGTAGTAGGCCACCGAGAGCCCCGCCTGACCTGCGCCGACGACGACGACGGACGTGTCGGTGGTCGGTGAGGTCACCCCCCAACGATACGCATCCGAGGTCGATCAACGGAGCCTGCAGACTGTGCATGGATCGACGGTTCCGAGGCGCCCGCGTGTTAGACTCGCGGCCAGAATTTCTTCAACCCTGTTCGCACGTTCCATCCCACTCTTCCGGCGGCTGGACTGACTCAGAGGGGGTCTCGTATGGGGCGCGGTCGTCAGAAGGCCAAGCACACCAAGGTCGCGCGCGAGCTGAAGTACTTCAGCCCGGACACGAACTACAACGCGCTCGAGCGCGAGCTCGGCAGCACCAAGCCGGTGTCGGCCGCCGTCAGCGACTTCCCGGAGCCCGACTACTCGGACTACGAGGACCCGTACGCCGACCAGTTCGAGGACGAGGACGAGGACGAGCAGGGCGCCGAGCAGGAGCAGTCGAA
Organism: Rhodoglobus sp.; assembly: GCA_035563175.1. GTDB lineage: Bacteria > Actinomycetota > Actinomycetes > Actinomycetales > Microbacteriaceae > Rhodoglobus. Next base: position 2,545 of record DATMVL010000344.1, read on the forward strand.
GAGCGCCTAGCTCGCGTACCGCCCGGTCAGCCTGACCGCTCCCCCGTCGACGCCCTTGGCGCCGCTGACGAACCCGTCGAGGTCGCGCGCCCCCGTCGAGACCCGTCCGGCCCCCCAGGTGCGGATGCCCTCCGCCGACAGCGCGTCGGCGATCGCGCTCGCATGGTCGGCCTCGACCACCGCGAGCATGCCGATGCCGAGGTTCCAGGTGCCCTCGGCGCTCTCCAGCGTCGAGCCGGCCATGTCGGCCAGGATGCGGAACACCGGGTCGGGCGACCAGGTGCCGCGGTCGAGCTCGACCCACGCGCCCGTCGGCAGCACCCGGGCGAGGTTCGCGGCGATGCCGCCGCCGGTGACGTGGCTGAGGGCGTGCACACCCCCGAGATCGATGGCCCGCAGCAGCGGCGCGGTGTACAGCCGCGTCGGCTCGAGCAGCACCTCGCCGACGACGCCGCCGAACTCCTCCGAGTAGGTGCCGTAGCCGACGCCGCGCTGGGTGAGGATGTGGCGCACCAGCGAGAAGCCGTTGCTGTGCAGTCCCGATGACGCGAGCGCGAGCACCACGTCGCCGTCGCGCACACGCTCGGGGCCGAGCAGGGCGTCCGCCTCCACCGCGCCGACCGCGGCACCGGCGACGTCGTAGTCGTCCGCCCCGAGGAGGCCCGGGTGCTCCGCGGTCTCGCCGCCGACGAGCGCGGTGCCGGTCGCCTCGCAGGCCTGGGCGATGCCGCGGACGATGTCGGCGATCCGCTCGGGCACCACCTTGCCGCAGGCGATGTAGTCGGTCATGAACAGCGGCCGCGCGCCGACGACGACGATGTCGTCGACCACCATGCCGACCAGGTCCTGACCGATGGTGTCGTGCTTGTCGAGCGCCTGCGCGATCGCGACCTTGGTGCCGACGCCGTCGGTCGAGGTGGCGAGCAGGGGGCGTCGGAAGGAGGTGAGCGCCGAGACGTCGAAGAGGCCGGCGAACCCGCCGACGCCGCCGAGCACATCCGGCCCGTGCGTGCGGGCGACCGCCGACTTCATCAGCTCGACGGCGAGGTCACCCGCCTCGGTGTCGACGCCGGCCTCACGGTAGCTGGCTGCGGAGTCGGTCACGGCACCCAGCGTACCGGTCGCACCCACGGCATCCGGGGCTTCCGATCGCGGCGGCGGGTGTCCGAATGCAGGAGATGAGCGGATGTGCGAGCTCGGTGACGCGGAAGGACGGGCGCCGCCCGCGGCTGCTCCTGCATTTCGACACGGGCGGGCCGCACGAGGCGGAGGGCCGGCGCGCGTCCCACCGCGCGCGCAGGGTGTCCGAATGCAGGAGATGAGCGGATGCGCGGGTTCGGTCACGCGGTCGGACGGGCGCCGCCCGCGGCTGCTCCTGCATTTCGACACGGGCGGGCCGCACGCGCCGGGGCCTCCGCGAGGCGGCCCACCCACGGCATCCGGAGTCGCCCTGTGC
>DATMVL010000345.1:0-11892 GCA_035563175.1 Rhodoglobus sp.
ACCCGGCGGTCTTCCTCGGATCGTCGCCGTCGCAGACGCCGGCCATGTACCACCTGATGAGCCACCTCGACCTGCAGGACGGCGTCTACTACCCGATGGGCGGGTTCGCCCGGGTGATCGAGACGATCGCCGACCTCGCCCGCGCGCACGGCGTGACGATCGAGACCGGCGCCGAGGTGACGCGCATCCTCACGAAGGGCGGTCGTGCCGTCGGCGTGCAGGTGGGGGAGCGGCGCATCGACGCCGACATCGTCGTGTCGGCCGCCGACCTGCACCACACCGAGACCGCGTTGCTGGCCGAGCACGAGCGCACCTACCCGCAGGCGTACTGGGATGGGCGCGTCGCCGGCCCCGGCGCGCTGCTGCTGTACCTGGGGGTGGAGGGCGCGCTGCCGCAGCTCGACCACCACACGCTGCTGTTCACGCAGGACTGGCAGCGCGGCTTCGACGCGATCTTCGGACGTGAGCCGCACATCCCCGAGCCCGCGTCGCTCTACGTGTGCAAGCCGAGCGGGGTCGACCCGAGCGTCGCGCCCGATGGCCATGAGAACGTCTTCGTGCTCGTGCCGGTGCCGGCGGACCCCGCACTCGGGGGCGAGGGGGACGCGCAGCTCGAGGCGGCCGGCGACCGCGCGATCGCGCAGATCGCGCAGTGGACCGGCATCCCCGACCTGGCCCAGCGCATCGTCGTGCGCCGCACCGTCGGGCCGCGCGACTTCGAGCGCGACCTGCACGCGTGGAAGGGCACCGCGCTCGGGCCGGCGCACACGCTGCGGCAGAGCGCGTTCTTCCGCGCGGGCGACGTCTCGAAGAAGGTGAAGGGCCTGTACTACGCGGGCGGCTCGACGATCCCCGGCATCGGTCTGCCGATGTGCCTGATCAGCGCCGAGCTCGTGATCAAGCGGCTGCGCGGCGACACCTCCACCGGTCCGTTGCCGGAGCCGCTGCGATGACCCTGCTGTACCTGCTGGCGCTGCTGATCTCGCTCACCGGCATGGTCGTGCTCGACCGGCGCTTCCGGCTGTTCTTCTGGCGCGACGCGCGCCGCGCGGCCATCGTGCTGCCGGTGGGCGTGCTGTTCTTCCTGATCTGGGATGTGGTCGGCGTGAGCACCGGCGTCTTCTTCCGCGGGCAGACCGCGTTCATGACCGGGTTGCAGGTGTGGCCGGAGATCCCGGTCGAGGAGGTCTTCTTCCTCACCCTGCTCTGCTACCTGACGATGAACGTGTACGGCGCGACGAGGGCGCGGCGCGCGTGACCTACTGGCTCATCAACCTCCCGTTCCTCGCCGTCGCGGCGCTGCTCGGCATCCTGGCGTTCCGGCGGCTCTCGTGGCCTGCGGTCGGCATCACCGCCGCGGTGCTGCTGGTGATGACCGCCGTGTTCGACAACATCATGATCGGCGTCGGCCTGGTCGCGTACGAGCCGTCGCTGATCAGTGGAGCGTTCGTCGGCATCGCGCCGGTGGAGGACTTCGCGTACGCGCTCGCCGCGATCGTCGGACTGCCGTCGCTGTGGTCGCTGCTGGGGAGGGCGCGCCGTGATCCGTGAGCTGTTCTGGTCGTCGCGCCCGCTGAGCTGGGTGAACACGGCGTTCCCCTTCGCCGCCGCCTACCTGCTGGCGACCGGCCGGGTCGACCTCACCCTGGTGCTGGGCACGATCTTCTTCCTCGTGCCGTACAACCTCGCGATGTACGGCATCAACGACGTGTTCGACTACGAGTCCGATCTGCGGAACCCGCGCAAGGGCGGCGTCGAGGGCGCGGTGCTCGACCGGCGGATGCACCGGCCGACGATCATCGCGTCGATCGTGACCACCGTGCCGTTCGTGATCTACCTGGTGCTCGTCGGAGGCCCCCTGTCGTGGCTGGTGCTCGCGGTCAGCCTGTTCGCGGTCGTCGCCTACTCGGCGAAGGGGCTGCGCTTCAAGGAGCGCCCGTTCCTCGACTCGGTCACCTCCAGCACGCACTTCGTCTCGCCCGCGGTCTACGGCCTGGTGCTCGCCGGCGCGGCGTTCACGCCGCAGCTGTGGGCGGTGCTCGGGGCGTTCTTCCTGTGGGGGATGGCGTCGCACGCGTTCGGCGCGGTGCAGGATGTGGTGGCCGACCGGGAGGGCGGCATCGCCTCGATCGCCACCGTGATCGGCGCGCGCACCACCGTGCGGCTCTCGGTCGTGCTCTACCTGCTGGCCGGGGTGCTGCTGCTCTTCACCGCGTGGCCGGGCCCGCTCGCCGCGCTGCTCGCGCTGCCGTACGCGGTCAGCTGCGCCCAGTTCTGGAACGTCGCCGACGAGAGCTGCGAGCAGGCCAACCGGGGCTGGAGGCGGTTCCTCTGGCTGAATTTCGCCACCGGGTTCCTGGTGACGATGCTGCTCATCTGGTGGGCGCTGACCCGCTAGCCCTCGCGACGCCGAACCTCCGCCGGACGCTCGCTGGGCAGGTTCGCGGATTCGGTCAAGCGGGAGACGCGCCGACCGGCGGGGCGCCCCGGCCGGCGTGTCGCCGCGTTAACCGAATCCGCCAACCAGTGGAGGCGGAGGGGTGGACCGGGCGGAGGTGGATGGGCGGAGGCTGAGCAGTGCTGGTGGGCGCTGACCCGCTAGCCCTCGCGGTGGCCGAGGTTCCACGCCATGCGCTCGAGCACGGCGATGGTCTGGGCGTACTCGTCGTCGCCGACGCCCTCCGCCATGACGGTGCGCTGCTGCGCGACGACGTCGGTGAGGCGCTCGAACGCACCGCGCCCGCGGTCGGTGAGGTCGTAACCCTCCATGGTGGTCGCGACCCATCCCGACTCGATGAGCTCGGTCAGATGCTCCGCCGACGACTCGCCGTCGTCGGCGGACAGGAACGGCGCCACCGCCGCATCCAGCTGCTCCACCGTCGCGCGCTGCCGGGACAGCACGTTCAGGAGTTGCCACTGGCGCCGGGTGACGCCGTGCTCCTCGATCGTCGCGGCGAACTGCTCGTCGATCAGACGATCGACGAGCTTCAGCCAGTAGCCGATGGGACGAGCGGTGTCCATGGGTTCGACGTTACGCCTCGGGTGGCGCGTCGGGCGAGGGGTGCTTCGGGCCGAAGCGGTGCCCGCGCATCATGGCGGGATGCCGGCGGCCGAAGCGGCCGTGCGGTAGCTCGGGGCGCTGCGACTCGTCCCAGCCGAGGTTGCGCGCCATCGTCTCGAGGGTCGCGACGGTGGTCGCGTAGTCCTCGTCGCTGACGCCCTCGCGGGCGCGGTCGCCGAGCCCTCTGCGGTACTCGCGGGTGAGCTCGTGCTTGCGCAGCTCGATGGCGCGCAGCCAGAACGACGGTCGGTGCGTGTTGGTGTTCTGCGGGGTCTTCATACCCTGCCTCCTATTCATGTCATATAACAACGGTTGTAAGATTACATACATGGATGCGGACCGTCAAGACCCCGTCGTCGCCATCGAACGGGCGCTGCTGCAGCTGCGGCACTCGCGACCGGGCCCGCGCGGCCCGCACGGCGCACCGCCGTGGCACGCCGCCCGCGCCGAGCACGTGGACGGCCCGGCCCATCTCGAGCGCATGCCGACGGTGCGTGGCTACCGCGGCCCCATGCGCGGCGGCCTCGGCGGCGCGGCGCGCTTCCGGCTGCTCGCGGCCCTGCGCGAGGGCGACGGCCGCAGCGTCTCGGACCTCGCCCAGGCGGTCGGCGTCGATCAGCCGCGGGCGAGCCGCCTGGTGAACGAAGCCGTCGACCGCGGTTTCGCGACCCGCGAGCCCGACTCGCGCGACGCCCGCAGAAGCGTGGTGAACCTGACAGACGCCGGTCGGGACGAGCTCGACCGGGTGCACGAGCACCGGCGCTCGGCGGTGACCGAGGCGCTCGAGGGCTTCACCCCGGAGGAGACGGCGACCTTGGCCGACCTGCTGTCGCGGTTCACCGCGAACTTCACCAGCCGGTGAGGCTCAGCGGCGCACATGCTTCGGCAGTCGCACCAGCACCATGAGCACGAGGCCGGCCGCCAGCACCAGCACGATGCCGAGGATGCCCCACACCGTCGAGCCCGACAGCGCGATGAACAGCGTCCAGAGCGACGACGAGATCGGGCTCGCGATGCGCCCGGTGGTGGCGTAGAGACCGAAGATCTCGCCCTCGCGGCCCACCGGGGTCACCCGCGCGAGCAGCGATCGGCTGGACGCCTGCGCGGGCCCGACGAAGATGCACAGCGCGAGCCCGAAGATCCAGAACACGATCTTGCCGGCGTCGGCGAGGAAGAACACGACGAGTCCCGAGGCCACGAGGCCGACGAGCGCGGTGAGGATGACCGCACGGGCGCCGAACAGGTCGTCGAACCGACCCGCGATGATCGTGCTGATGCCCGCCACCAGATTCGCGGCGATGCCGAACGCGACCACCTCGAGGAAGCTGAAGCCGAACGACACCGACGCGATGACCGCGCCGAAGGTGAACACCGCGCCGAGGCCGTCGCGGTAGACGGCGCTCGCCAGCAGGAACCAGAAGGTCGGGCGCGAGGTGCGGAACAGTTCGCGGATGTTGCGGAACAGCACTCCGTAGCTGCGGACGAAGCCGACCCGCTCGGCGTTCGCGGGAGCCGGGAGCTCCGGCACGTTGAGCACGAACGGGATCACGAAGACCACCGTCCACAGCGCGCATCCCAGTGCGACGACGCGGAACGGCAGGCCGTTCTCCTCCGGCAGCCCGAACCAGCTCGACGAGTACGCGACGATCACGATGACGAGCGCGATGATGCCGCCGATGTAGCCGAGACCCCAGCCGAGGCCGCTCACCTTGCCGACCGTCCTCGGCGTCGCGACCTGCACCAGCATCGCGTTGTAGTTGACCTGGGCGAGCTCGCTGAACACCGTGCCGATCGCGATGAGCGAGGCGCCGAGCGCGAAGTACTGCGGGGCGCCCTGCACGAAGAAGAGGGACGCCGTGGTCGCGATGAGCACGCCGGTGTAGACCAGCAGCCAGAACTTGCGCCGCCCGGAGGCATCCGCCCGTTGCGCGAGCACCGGCGCGATGAGGGCGATCGCGATACCGGCGATGGTGGTCGCGAGGCCCAGCCCGCTGGTGAGCTCGGCGAGCCCGGCCTCCTTCGCCGGGTCGCCCTCGGCCAGCGCCGCCAGATCGGGCGGTAGGAACGTGTCGGTCGTCAGGTACAGCGCGGTGAAGACGAAGGTGAGGATGACGGAGTTGAAGGGCTGCGTCGCCCAGTCCCACAGCGCCCAGGACACCACCTGCTTGCGCGGGATGACCTTGCCCTCCTGCAGGTCGAGGCCGACCGCGGCGACCGCGAGCGTGTTGGCCGTGACGGGCACCTTCTTGTCGGTGGGCTCGCCGGCGAGACCCCGTTCGTGCTGGGACATGCGATCACCGTAGCCGCGGCGGGTGTCCCGGTGGTGAACGACACCTTGAGCCGCCTTCACTCAAGTTCGACTTGACAGGGTTATCCACAGGAGACAAACTTGATATCGCGCGACTCAAGGTTTCCGGACCGACGGGTGCGCGACATCCGACTCACCAAGGAGAACCTCACACATGGCTCGAGCAGTAGGCATCGACCTCGGAACCACCAACTCGGTGGTCGCCGTCCTCGAGGGTGGCGAGCCCACCGTCATCGCCAACGCCGAAGGCTTCCGCACGACCCCCTCGGTCGTGGCCTTCACCAAGGACAACGAGACGCTGGTCGGCGAGACCGCCAAGCGTCAGGCGGTCACCAACGTCGACCGCACCATCGCATCCGTCAAGCGCCACATGGGCACGACCTGGAAGCAGGACGTCGACGGCAAGCAGTACACCCCGCAGGAGATCTCGGCGCGCATCCTCGCCAAGCTCAAGCGCGATGCCGAGCAGTACCTCGGCGAGCCGGTGACCGACGCCGTCATCACCGTTCCGGCGTACTTCAACGACGCCGAACGTCAGGCCACCAAGGAGGCCGGCGAGATCTCCGGCCTCAACGTGCTGCGCATCATCAACGAGCCCACGGCGGCCGCGCTCGCGTACGGCCTCGACAAGGGCAAGGAGGACGAGCTCATCCTGGTCTTCGACCTCGGCGGCGGTACGTTCGACGTGTCCCTGCTCGAGGTGGGCAAGGACGACGACTTCTCCACCATCCAGGTGCGCTCCACCGCCGGTGACAACCGCCTCGGCGGCGACGACTGGGACCAGCGGATCGTCGACCACCTGATCAAGAAGTTCAAGGACACCACCGGTGTCGACGTCAGCAAGGACAAGATCGCCCTCCAGCGTCTCAAGGAGGCCGCCGAGCAGGCGAAGAAGGAGCTCAGCTCCTCCACCTCGACCAGCATCCAGCTGCCGTACCTGTCGCTGACCGAGAACGGGCCGGCCAACCTCGACGAGACGCTCTCGCGCGCCACCTTCGAGCAGATGACCAGCGACCTGCTGGACCGCACCCGCAAGCCGTTCGAGGACGTCATCAAGGAGGCGGGCATCAAGGTCGCCGACATCGACCACGTCGTGCTCGTCGGTGGTTCCACCCGCATGCCCGCGGTGACCGAGCTGGTGCGCAAGCTGACCGGCGGCAAGGAGCCCAACAAGGGCGTGAACCCGGATGAGGTGGTCGCCGTCGGCGCCGCGCTCCAGGCCGGCGTCCTCAAGGGCGAGCGCAAGGACGTGCTGCTCATCGACGTGACCCCCCTGAGCCTCGGCATCGAGACCAAGGGCGGCATCATGACGAAGCTCATCGAGCGCAACACGGCCATCCCGACCAAGCGCAGCGAGACGTTCACCACAGCCGACGACAACCAGCCGTCCGTGGCGATCCAGGTGTTCCAGGGCGAGCGCGAGTTCACCCGCGACAACAAGAACCTGGGCACGTTCGAGCTGACCGGCATCGCGCCGGCGCCGCGCGGCATCCCGCAGATCGAGGTCACCTTCGACATCGACGCGAACGGCATCGTGCACGTCTCCGCCAAGGACAAGGGCACCGGCAAGGAGCAGTCGATGACCATCACCGGCGGCTCGGCCCTCTCCAAGGAGGACATCGAGCGCATGGTTCGCGAGGGCGAGACCCACGCCGCCGAGGACAAGGCGCGTCGCGAGGCCGCCGAGGTGCGCAACAGCGCCGAGCAGCTGGCCTACTCCACCGACAAGCTCATCAAGGACAACGAGGACAAGCTCCCCGCCGACGTGAAGAGCGAGGTGCAGGCCGACGTGGACGCGCTCAACTCGGCGCTCGCCGGTGACGACGAGGCCGCGGTGAAGTCCGCGTTCGAGCGGCTGAGCGAGTCGCAGCAGAAGCTGGGTCAGGCGATCTACTCCGCCCCCCAGTCCGAGCCCGGAGCCGAGCCGGCCGCCGAGCAGCCCGCGTCGTCCGATGAGGACATCGTGGACGCCGAGGTCGTCGACGACGAGGAAGAGCCGAAGAAGTAATCATGGCGAAGAAGAACGAATCCGAGAACGAGAAGCCCGAGCCCGTCGTCCCCGACCCGGTCGTGAAGGACAAGCGGCGGATCGACCCCGAGACCGGTGACGTTCGCCAGCCCGATCAGGCGGAGGCGGTGTCCCCCGAGGATGCCGCCCCCGCCGAGGGCGAGGAGCTCAGCGCCGAGGATCAGGCTCTGCTCGACCAGGCGGAGCGCGACCTCGTAGCCGAGATGCGCGACGACATGCTGCGCGCCCAGGCCGAGCTGGTGAACTTCCGCGCCCGCGTCGAGCGCGACCGCGTCGCGAACCGCGAGGCGATCATCGCCGAGGTGCTGCGGTCGCTGCTGCCGGTGGTCGACGACCTCGACCGCGCGGAGGCGCACGGCGATCTCGTCGAGGGCGCCCCGCTCACCCTCGTCGCGCAGAAGCTGCGCGCGACGTTCGACAAGTACGGCTTCGTGCGCGTCGGCGAGAAGGGCGAGCGGTTCGACCCGAACATCCACGAGGCGGTCGTGCAGCTGCCATCGCCGGACGCGACCGAGCAGACCGTCGCCGACGTCATCCAGATCGGCTACAAGCTCGGCGACCGCCTGGTGCGGGCGGCGAAGGTGGCCGTCTCCGTACCCGCCGAGTAGACCGGGAGGCTCCGTGGCCAGTCAGGACTGGTTCGACAAGGACTTCTACGCGGTGCTGGGCGTCTCGAAGGACGTCTCCGACGCGGAGCTGAAGAAGGTCTACCGCAAGCTCGCCCGGCAGTACCACCCGGATTCGAACCCGGGCGATCCGAGCGCGGAGGCGCGGTTCAAGGAGATCTCCGAGGCGCACTCCGTGCTCTCCGACCCGGAGCTGCGGCGTGAGTACGACCAGGTGCGGGCGATGGGGTCGGGCGCGCGGTTCAGCGCGGGCGGTGCCGGCTTCGAGGATGTCTTCGGCGGCATGTTCAACGGACAGCGCGGCGGGTACTCCGCCTCGTCGGCCAGCTTCGAGGATCTGCTCGGCGGCATGTTCGGCGGTGGCGGCGGGTTCGGGCAGCCGAGCGGCGGGTTCCGCGGCTTCGGCGGCCCGACCCCCGGCCGCGACGTCACCGCGTCGACGACGCTCGACTTCATCACCGCGATCCGGGGCGAGACGATCAAGCTGCAGCCACAGGGCGGCCGTGCGATCAACGTCAAGGTGCCGGCGGGCGTCTCGGACGGGCAGAAGATCCGGCTGAAGGGCAAGGGCGAGCCGAGCCCCGACGGCGGCGAGCCCGGCGACCTCGTGCTCACCGTCGCGGTGCGCACGCATCCGGTGTTCGAGCGAGACGGCCTGAACCTGCGGGTGGTCGTGCCGATCACGTTCACCGAGGCGGTGCTCGGCGCCACCATCGAGGTGCCGACGCTCGGCGGCGAGCGGGTGCGGCTGCGGGTCGCGCCGGGAACCCCGAGCGGCCGCGTGCTGCGGGTGAAGGAGCGCGGCGTCACCACGGCGAAGGGCACCGGCGACCTGCTCGCCGAGGTGCAGGTCGCCGTCCCGACGCACGTGCCGGCCGAGGCGATGAAGCATCTCGAGGCGTTCGCGGCGGCCATGCCGGTCGAGAACCCGCGCGACGAGCTGATCGACCGCGCGAGGGCGGCGCACTGACATGGAGCTGGACGAGTCGACGCCGGTATTCGCGATCGCGGTCGCGGCCGAGCTCGCCGGCATGCATCCGCAGACCCTGCGTCAGTACGACCGCCTGGGGCTGGTGAGCCCGAAGCGCACCGCCGGTCAGTCCCGTCGCTACTCGATGCGCGACGTCGTGCAGCTGCGCGAGATCGCGGCGCTGAGCGCTGAGGGGCTGAACCTCGTCGGCATCAAGCGAATCCTCGAGCTCGAGAACGCCAACGCCGAGTTGCGTGCTCGGGTGCGGGACCTCGAGCACGCGCTCGCGGAGGAGCTGCTCAACCGGCCCGGCCGGCGGGTGTTCGCCGCCGGCGCCGGCGGCGACGTGATCTCGCTGCGCGCCGGCGCACGCGCCCAGCGCAGCAACCAGCTGGTCGTCTGGCGCCCCACTCGGCGCGACGAGGAATAGCCCCACCGCCGCACACGTCGACACAACAGAACCCGACTATCGATTCCAGGAGGAACATTGGCGAACATGCAGGGCGCACCCTCCAGCCAGGAGGAGCAGCGGAGCGCCCTCGAGCAGTACGGCGTCAACCTGACCGACATCGCCCGGGCCGGCAAGCTCGACCCGGTGATCGGCCGTGACGCCGAGATCCGCCGCGTCAGCCAGGTGCTGACCCGGCGCACCAAGAACAACCCCGTGCTCATCGGGGAGCCCGGCGTGGGCAAGACCGCCGTCGTCGAGGGTCTCGCGCAGCGCATCGTCGCCGGTGACGTCGCCGACTCGCTGAAGGACAAGCAGCTGGTGAGCCTCGACCTCGCGGCCCTCGTCGCGGGTGCGAAGTACCGTGGCGAGTTCGAGGAGCGGCTGAAGGCCGTGCTCAAGGAGATCGACGAGTCCGACGGGCGCATCATCACGTTCATCGATGAGCTGCACACGCTCATGGGCGCGGGCGGCGGCGAGGGCTCGGTGGCGGCGGCCAACATGCTGAAGCCCATGCTCGCCCGCGGCGAGCTGCGACTGATCGGCGCCACCACGCTCGACGAGTACCGCGAGTACATCGAGAAGGATGCCGCGCTCGAACGCCGGTTCCAGCAGGTGTTCGTGGGCGAGCCGAACGTCGAGGACACCGTCGCGATCCTGCGCGGGCTCAAGGAGCGCTACGAGGCGCACCATAAGGTGGCCATCGCCGACACCGCCCTCGTGGCCGCGGCGCTGCTGAGCAACCGCTACATCACCGGGCGCAAGCTGCCCGACAAGGCGATCGATCTCATCGACGAGGCGGCATCCCGGCTCAAGATGGAGATCGACTCGAGCCCCGTCGAGATCGACCAGCTCAAGCGCGCCGTCGACCGGCTGCGCATCGAGGAGCTGGCGCTCAAGAAGGAGAAGGACGAGGCATCCCGTCAGCGGCTGGAGAAGCTGCGCGAGGATCTCGCCGGCCGTCAGGCCGAGCTCGACCGCCTCGAGGCCGCGTGGCAGCGCGAGAAAGCGTCGCTGCATGGCGTCGGCGACCTGAAGACGCGTCTCAACGACGCACGCATCGAGCTCGACAAGGCGATGCGCGAGGGCGACTACCAGCGGGCCTCCAAGCTCAACTACGAGACCATCCCGGGTATCGAGAAGGCGCTCGCCGAGGCCGAGACCGCGGAGCAGAGCGGGCCGCGCATGGTCAACGACCAGGTGACGGACGAGGACATCGCGGCCGTCGTCGCGCAGTGGACGGGCATCCCCGTCGACAAGCTCACCCAGGGCGAGACCGAGAAGCTGCTGCACCTCGAGAGCGAGCTGGGCAAGCGCCTGATCGGGCAGCGGGATGCGGTGCAGGCGGTCAGCGAGGCCGTGCGGCGCACGCGGGCCGGCATCGCCGACCCCGACCGCCCTACCGGGTCGTTCCTGTTCCTCGGCCCGACCGGCGTCGGCAAGACGGAGCTCGCGAAGGCGCTCGCGGAGTACCTGTTCGACGACGAGAAGGCGCTGGTGCGCATCGACATGAGTGAGTACGGGGAGAAGTTCTCCGTCTCGCGGCTGGTCGGCGCCCCTCCCGGCTATGTGGGTTACGAGCAGGGCGGGCAGCTCACCGAGGCCGTCCGCCGCCGGCCGTACTCGGTCATCCTGCTCGACGAGGTCGAGAAGGCGCACCCGGAGGTCTTCGACGTGCTGCTCCAGGTGCTCGACGACGGCCGGCTGACGGATGGTCAGGGCCGCACGGTCGACTTCCGCAACGTCATCCTGATCCTGACCTCGAACATCGGCAGCCAGTTCCTGACCGATCAGACCCTGCCGTGGGATCAGCGGAAGTCGGCCGTCGACGACCTGGTGCGGCAGTCGTTCAAGCCGGAGTTCATCAACCGGCTCGACGACATCGTCGTGTTCGCACCGCTGACCACCGACGATCTCGGTCAGATCGTGGAGCTCTACATCGACCGGCTCACCCGGCGCCTGGCCGACCGCCGGCTCGACCTCGCGGTCACCCCGGCGGCGCGCAGCTGGCTCGCCGAGCGCGGGTACGACCCGGTGTACGGAGCGCGTCCACTGCGCCGGCTGATGCAGCGGCAGATCGACGACTCGCTCGCGCGGGCGCTGCTGGCCGGGGAGATCCGCGACGGCGACACCGTGCTGGTGGATGTCGCCGGCGACGGCCTGCGGGTGACCCGCATGGCCGTCGAGCCGGTGGTCTGACAGCCCTTCGTCTACTCCTTGGGAGCGCTGACCGGCTTGCGCGACAGGGTCACCGCGCCGCCGCGCCCCTCGGCGGCCGCGGCCGCGTCGGTGTCGTCGGCGCGTGAGGCGGCGTTGCGCAGGTGGATGGGGTGCTCCGACTCGCCGAGCTTCTTGCGCTGACGCGCCCGGTAGATCAGGTTGAGCGCCTCGACGGCGATCGCGAACGCCATCGGCACGTAGATGAGCGCCTTGTCGACGTGCACCCCGAA
>DATMVL010000346.1:0-2386 GCA_035563175.1 Rhodoglobus sp.
CGACACCGAGCTCGCCTGGCGCTCGTCGTACATCGGCTACGGCGAGCTGGCGCCATTCGCCCCGTGGATCCAGGGCGCGCTGTGGTGGGCGGACTGGTGGGGGCTGCCGGCGTGGCTGCTGCTCGTGGTGCTCGGTCTGACGGTGGTTGGGTTCTCCGCAGCGCTGTTCACGCCGCCGTTCCGCCGGCTCGGCGTCGACCTGAGGTTCTGGCTGGCGAGCTACGCGCTGTACCTGCTCGCGGTGTTCTTCCCGCAGTCGAGCACGTTCCGGCTGCTGATGCCGCTGTTCCCGGCGCTCGGAGCCGTGGCGCAGGTGCGGTCGTGGTTCGCCAGGGTGCCGATCCTGACGCTGTTCGTCGCCGGGCAGGTCGCATGGATCCACGTCGGCTGGTGGGTCGACGGATACGACTGGACGCCCCCGTGACACCCGCGATTTCCCGGTCGTCTGCCGCATACGCGATAATGGATCGGTAATCCGTGGAAAGGGGACGCCTGATGGCAGCCATGAAGCCGAGGACCGGAGACGGGCCGATGGAGGCTGTGAAAGAGGGTCGACTCATCATCGTGCGGGTACCGCTCGAAGGTGGTGGGCGCCTCGTCGTGTCGGTCAACGACGCCGAGGCCAAGGAGCTGCACGACGCGCTCGCGCAGGTCGTGAGCGCCTAGGCGCAGCGCCGTCGCGGTCGTTCAGTCGACGACCTTCGTCAGCTGCAGCAGCCCGTCGCCGATCGGCGAGAGGGCGGCGATCACCGCATCCGAATGCTGCAGCTCGTTGAGCAGCGAGCGGAATCCGACCGTGATCTCGCCCCGCTGCGCCGGATCGGCCACCGTGCCGCGCCAGAGGGCGTGGGCCACGACGACCGTGCCGCCGCGGCGGGCGAGGCGCAGCCCGTGCTCGACGTACTCGATCGCGGACGCGGGGTCGGCGTCGATGAACACCATGTCGTAGCTGGCCTCGTTCATGCGCGGCAGCACGTCGGCGGCGCGGCCGCCGATCAGGCGCATCCGGTTCTGCGCGATGCCGGCGTCGAGGTACGCCTTGCGGGCGAGCGCCTGGTAGTCGTGCTCCATGTCGATCGTGGTGAGCGTCGCATCCTCGCTGCCGCTCAGCAGCCACAGGCCGCTCACGCCGATGCCGGTGCCGATCTCGATGATGTTGTCCGGGCGGCTCGCGGCCACCAGCAGGGCGAGGTGCGCGCCCATGGACGGGGTGATCGGCTCGACGCCCAGCTCCAGCGCGTGCGCGCGGACCGCGGCGATGTCCTCGCGTTCCGGGACGTAGTCCTCCGCGTACTTCCAGCTGAGCATGTGGGCGATCACGTCCTTCACTCTAGGGTTCCGCATATGCCGCCGCGGCTATCCTGATTCCGTGTCCTTCGGCCTGACCTTCGAGAAGCTGCTGATCATCGGCGTCATTGCGGTCTTCCTGCTGGGCCCTGAGCGGCTGCCGTACTACGCGTCGCAGCTGGCCAAGCTGGTGCGCCGGGTGCGCGACTTCGCGAACGGGGCGAAGGACCGGATGCGCGAGGAGATGGGTCCGGAGTTCGACGACATCGACTGGCAGAAGCTCGACCCGCGCCAGTACGACCCGCGCCGCATCATCCGGGACGCCCTGCTCGAGGACGACAAGCCGGCGCCGAAGGTGCAACGCGCGCCGATGGAGTCGGCGTACGCGCAGCGCCAGCGGCTGCTGCGCGAGGGGCGGCCGGCTCCCTACGACGCCGAGGCGACCTAGCGGCGGCGGACCGCCTTCAGCACCCGCAGCAGCGCGATCATCGTGCCGGTGAGCTTGGCGAACTCGGGACCGGTGCGCGGCAGGGTCAGGATGCCCGTCGACTCCGCCACCGTTCGCGACTCCACGAACCGCAGCAGACCCTCGCGGCCGTTGCGCCGCCCCAGCCCGGACTGCTTCACGCCGCCCATGGGCGCGTCGACGCTCGAGAACGTCGCCCGATAGCCCTCGTTGATGTTGACGCTGCCGGCGTCGATGCGGCGGGCGACGGCGCGTCCGCGGGCGCGGGAGCCGGCGAACACGGCGGCGTTGAGCCCGAACTCGGAGTCGTTGGCGAGCCGCACGGCCTCGTCCTCGGAGTCGACGACGTGGATGGCGACGACCGGCCCGAACGTCTCGTGCGCGAAGCACTCCATGCCGTCGGTCACGCCGGTGAGCACCGTGGGCTCGAAGAAGAACGGGCCCAGGTCGTCGCGAACCCGGCCGCCGGCGAGCACGGTGGCGCCCTTGGCGACGGCGTCGTCGACGTGCGCCCGCACGCGCTGCAGCTGCGCGGCGGAGGTGAGCGACCCGACATCGGTCGAGTAGTCGAGCGCCGGACCCTGCCGCAGGGCGCGCACCCGCTCCACGAAGGCGGCGGTGAACGGCTCGGCG
>DATMVL010000347.1:0-9146 GCA_035563175.1 Rhodoglobus sp.
GACGTTGCCGGGCGCCTCCTGCGCGACGACGAGCCGTCCGGTCTTCTCAACGGAGGCGAAGAGCGGCTCGTAGTCGATGGGGGAGAGGGAGCGCAGGTCGATCACCTCGAGGCTCGTGCCCTCGCCCTGCGCGATGTCGGCGGCCTGGAGGAGCATCGCGACCATTGCGCCGTGTCCGACGAGCGTCGCATCCGTGCCCTCGCGGACGACGACGGTGGTGTGCAGCGGCGCCGTCGGCTGCTCGAGGTCGACCTGGCCCTTCGGCCAGTACCGGCTCTTCGGCTCGAAGAACAGCACCGGGTCGTTCGAGGTGATCGCCTGCTGGATCATCCAGTAGGCGTCCTGCGGAGTGCTGGGGCTCACCACCCGCAGGCCCGGCGTGTGCGCGAAGTACGCCTCCGGGCTCTCCTGGTGGTGCTCGACCGCGCCGACGTGCCCGCCATAGGGCACCCGGATGACGACCGGGAAGCTGGCGGTGCCCTCATGCCGGGCGGTGAGCTTCGCCAGCTGGGAGGTGATCTGGTCGAAGCCGGGGAAGATGAAGCCCTCGAACTGGATCTCGCAGACCGGCCGGTAGCCGCGCATCGCGAGGCCGATGGCGCTGCCGACGATGCCGGACTCGGCGAGCGGGGTGTCGATCACGCGCTGGTCGCCGAACTCGGCCTGCAGGCCCTCGGTGACGCGGAAGACGCCGCCGAGCGGGCCGATGTCCTCTCCCAGCAGCAGCACCTTCGGGTCGGCGGCCATGGCGGCGCGCAGCCCGGCGTTGATGGCCTTGGCCATGCTGAGGGACTGGACGGTCATCGCCCCTCCTCGAACGAGCGCTCGTACTGCTCGAGCCAGGCGGCCTGCGCCTCGACGCCCGGGTGCGGCTCGCTGTAGACGTGCCGGAACATGTTCGCCGCCGGAACGTCGCCCAGCTCCACAGTGCGGCGGCGGATGTCCGCGGCGAAGTCCTCCGCCTCGGTCGCGACCTCCGCGAAGAAGGCGTCGCCCTCGCCGCGGGACCGCAGGTACCCCTCGAACCGGGCGATGGGGTCGTTGCGCGTCCAGTACTCGAGCTCGGCGGCGTCACGGTACTTGGTGGGGTCGTCGCTCGTGGTGTGCGCACCCATGCGGTAGGTGAGGGCCTCGATGAAGCGCGGTCCCTCGCCGGCGCGCGCCGCATCCATCGACGCCCGCGTCACCGCGTAGCTGGCGAGCACGTCGTTGCCGTCGATCTGCACCGACGGGATGCCGAAGCCCTGCGCCCGCAGGTACAGCGGCGTGCGCGACTGCCGCGAGACCGGCACCGAGATCGCCCAGTGGTTGTTCTGCAGGAAGAACACCTGGGGCGTCTGGTAGCTGGCGGCGAAGATGTACGCCTCGTTGACGTCGCCCTGGCTGGTGGCGCCGTCGCCGAAGTAGACGATGACCGCCTCGTCGCGCTCGGGGTCGCCGGTGCGCATGGCGTCGAGGTTCACGCCCATCGCGTACCCGGTGGCGTGCAGCGCCTGCGAGCCGATGACGAGCGTGTAGAGGTGGAAGTTGTTGTGCGCCTTCGGGTCCCACCCGCCGTGGCTGAGGCCGCGGAGCATCTCGATGATCTTCATGACGTCGACGCCGCGGATCTTGGCGACGACGTGCTCGCGGTAGGCGGGGAAGACGTGGTCCTGCGGGCGGGCGCCGTAGGCGGATCCGACCTGCGCCCCCTCCTGGCCGATGCTGGGGATCCACAGCGCGAGCTGGCCCTGGCGCTGCAGGTTGCCGGCCTCGACGTCGAATCGGCGCATGACGACCATCTGGCGGTGGAAGTCGCGCAGCTGTTCGTCGCTGACGGCCTGGATCAGCGGGAGGTATTCGGATGTCCGATCATCTTCGATCAGGTTCCCGTCCGAATCGAGCAGCCGAACCGTCTCGGCGGTGATGGACATCGGACCGAGCCTAACCCATGGTCTCCGCGGCGTCGCTCAGAGGATTCCGACAACCCTGGCCGTGGATCTGAGGAGCGTCTCCACAGACTCGGCTTCGCCGACACTGACCCGGACGCCGTCGCCGAGCGGTCGGGACACGATGCCGTGCTCGATGAGGATGTCCGCGGCGGCCTGCGTGTGCTCGCCGGTGGGCAGCCACACGAAGTTGCCCTGCGGCCGCGGGGTGGACCAGCCCTGCTCGAGCAGCCCGGCGTGGATGCGGTCGCGCAGCTCGGTGAGCCGGCGCACCCGTCCGAGCAGCTCGGGCTCGTGGTCGAGCGCGGCGAGCGCGGCACGCTGGGCCGCCTCGGTGACCGACAGCGGGATCGCGGTCGCACGGGCGGCATCCATCAGGTACTCCGCGCCGACCGCGTAGCCGATGCGCAGCCCGGCCAGCCCGTAGGCCTTCGAGAACGTGCGCAGGATGACCAGGTTCGGGTACCGGCCGAGCAGCGCTGCGCCGTCCACCGCGCCGGCGTCGGTGACGAACTCGGCGTAGGCCTCGTCGAGCAGCACCAGCACGGTGTCGGGCACGGCGGCCATGAACGCCTCGAACTCGGCGGCGGTGACGACGGTGCTGGTCGGGTTGTTGGGGCTGCACACCAGCACGACCCGGGTGCGGTCGGTGACGGCGCCGGCCATCGCCGGCAGATCGTGCCGGTGGTCGGGCGTGTTCGGGATCTGCACGCTGGTCGCCCCGGCCGTCGCGACGAGCAGCGGGTAGGCCTCGAAGCTGCGCCAGGAGTAGAGCACCTCGTCGCCCGGCGCCGCGGCGGCGGAGATGAGCTGCGCGAGCACCGACACCGAACCGGCTCCGACCTGCACCTGCTCGGGCGAGACGCCGTAGCGCGCGCCGAGCCGGTCGCGGAGCGCGGCCGCCGAGCCCTCCGGGTACCGGTTCACGGATGCGTCGGCGATCGCCTCGAGCACGGCGGGCAACGGTGGGAACGGATTCTCGTTCGACGACAGCTTGAAGGCGTCCTCGGCCGCCGTCCGGCCCTGACGGTAGGGGACGATCGAGGCGATCTCGGGGCGCAGTCGCACGGGAGAGGCGGTCACCGCCCCAGCCTAGAACCGTTGCGGGGGCGGGAATCGGCACGCCATCATTGGCCCCATGCGGTTTCTCGTGCGGCTCCTCATCAACGCGGTCGCCCTGTGGCTGACCACGCTCATCGTGGCGGGGGTGAAGGTCGACCCGTTCGAGCCGGCCGGCACGCTGGAGACGGTGCTGACCTACCTGCTGGTCGCCCTCATCTTCGGCGTCGTGAACGGCGTCATCGGCAATGCCATCCGCATCGTCGCGTTCCCCGTCTACGTGCTGACGCTGGGCCTCATCTCCCTTCTCGTGAACGGCCTGCTGCTGCTGATCGTGCACTGGATCTCGGGGCTGCTCGGCTTCGGCCTGATCGTCGAGGGCTTCTGGTGGGGTGTGCTCGGGGCGCTGGTGCTGGGTCTGATCAGCTGGCTCATCGGGATCGTGGTGCGTCCCATCGTCGGGAAGGAGCGGAGCCGCTGAGCTCCGCCCCATCGACGCGCTCGAACGCGTAGGCGGTGCTCGTCACCGCGGTGGTGCCCGCCGTGAAGGCGTCCAGACTGGCGATGGTCTCCGCCAGCCGTGCGTCGGCGTCGGCGAGGGCCGCGGTCTCGGCGTAGTACTCGCCGTGGTGCGCCGGCATCGCCTTGTCGGTCGGCATCGGCATCCCGCCGGTGAACACCTCGCGCCGCACCACCACCGCCTCGTCGTTGAGCTGCGGACCGCCGAGCGCCGGCACGATGTCGTCGGTGTGCTCGACGAGCACGACCGGCACGTCCGTCGGCAGGTCGACACCCCCGGTGGGGCCGCCGAAGGCGAGCACGCCCTGGGTATTCCATTCGCCGGAGCCCGCCAGGCGGGCGGCGACCACCCCGCCCTGCGAGAAGCCGGTGAACTGCACCGGGCTGGCGGGCTCGATGCCGGCCTCGTGCATCGCCAGTCGCACCGCCTGGAGCGAGCCGGCGTCGCTGCCGCCGACGGCAGCGACGTTGCTCGTCAGATCCCACGGCTCGTCGTCCGCGTGCGGCGAGAACGTGACGGTCGCGCCGACCATCACCTGGAAGCGGTCGGGCTCGCCGGGCACCTCGTAGCGCTCGATCACGACCTGCGCACCGTCGGTCTGGTCGGTGTCGGGGATGCGCTGGAACCGCTGCGCGATGCCGGCCGGCGGCGTGGTGGTCGGCAGGGCGGCGGTCTGCGTCAGCCGCACCGGCGTCTCGCGCAAGGTCTCGAACGGTGCGCCCATCGAGCGGAGGGCGGTCGCGGCCAGCGGCGTGCCGAGCCCCGCGGCACCGAGCGCGGCAGCAACGCCGGCCGGCACCTGCAGCGCCCCCATCCCGGCGACGCCGGCCTGGTTGACGAGCTCACGGGCGGTGCCAACGACGAGCGGATGCCCGAACACCTCGTTCACGCCGGCCGGCACCCGCAGTCCGTCGCCCCGCCCGCTGCCCATCGCCCGGTCGATGGCGCCGCCGAACCCGCCCGGGATGGACCTCGACGCCAGTATCAGGCCGCCGCCGGCGGCGATCGCCCCGGTGCCGTAGGTCAGCAGCAGGCCGGGGATGATCCGGCCGATGCTCGCACTGACCGTGCCGAGCAGCTGACGGCCGAGGCCACCGGCCATCCGCTCGACCCAGTCGTACGCGTCGGCGACCGAGTCCAGACCCCAGGCGAGCGCCTGGGCGGCGAGCTCGAGCTGGACCAGCACGATCACCGCCTGATCGAGATCGGATTCCGCCCGTGCCGCGTCGTACGGCACACCGACCGCGCCGAGCTGACCGAGCGACACGAGATGGTCGATGCTCGACAGCCGCGCCCGGATCTCGAACACCTCGGCGCGCAGCTCGCGCAGCAGGTCGGCACGCTCGATCAGCTCGGCGGTGTCGACGGCGACGCCGGTGATCTCGAGCGCGTCACCCATGGCTCAGCCAGAGGATCGCGCTGTCCGTGCGCTGCCGGGCCGAGCGCAGCGCCCCGGCGCCGGCCTCGAGCTGCTGCACCACGGCGCTGTAGGCGGCGTCGTAGGCGTACCGGGCGGCGCCGCGCCATGAGTCGGGCGCGGGCGGCACGAGGTCGCGCCGCGCTCGCTCCAGCCGTCGCAGCTGCTGGTCGAGCTCGCGGCGCTGCACCTGCAGCGCGTGCAGGGTGACGGCTCGAAGGGGGTCTGCGGCATCCACGTCGGCAGCCTGGTGCAGGGGCACGGCGCGCGGCGCCCGGCACGGGCATCCGGTGCAGGGTACGGGCGGATCGCCTCGGTGGAGGAGGGGATTCTGCGCCACAATGAGGCGGTGAGCTACGCGCGGGCGGTCGAGGATGCCGGGCTGTTCCGCATCTGCTTCGTCTGCACGGGCAACATCTGCCGGTCGCCGATGGCCGCGACCGTGTTCTCCGCCATGGTCAAGAACGCCGGCCTCGAGCACGCGATCTCGGTCGAGTCGGCCGGCACCGGCGACTGGCATGTGGGCGAGCCCTCGGACGACCGCACGCTCAAGGCGCTCGACACGCACGGGTACGACGGTTCGGGGCACCGCGGCCGCCAGTTCGACCCGGCCTGGTTCGAGGGCCTCGACCTCATCGTCGTGTTCGACCGCAGCCAGGAACGCACGCTGCGCACGTGGGCGCCGAGCGACGCGGAGCGCTCGAAGGTGCAGCTGCTGCTGAGCTTCGACCCCGCGCAGTCGGCGCTGCACGACGTGCCCGACCCCTACTACTCCGACGCCGCCATGTTCGATCAGGTGCTCGCCATGATCGAGAAGGCGTGCGCGTCGCTGTTCCGCCAGATCGCCCCGGCGATCCGACAGGGAGTTTCATGAACCGGATGCCCGACCAGCCCATCAGCCCGCTCGACGGTCGCTACCGCCCCGCCGCGGCGCCCCTCGGCGAGCACCTCTCCGAGGCGGGCCTCAACCGTGCTCGAGTGCATGTCGAGGTGGAGTGGCTGCTCTACCTCACCGAGCACGAGCTGTTCGGCTCCCGCCGCCTCGACCAGGAGCAGACCCGGGCGCTGCGCGAGTTCGCCGCCGACTTCGGCGCCGAGCAGATCGAGGAGCTCGCCCGCATCGAGGCGACCACCCGCCATGACGTGAAGGCCGTCGAGTACCTGGTGCGCCGGGAGCTGGCCGACCTCGGCCTGGACGACGTGGCCGAGCTGACCCACTTCGCGTGCACCAGCGAGGACATCAACAACCTCGCCTACGCGATCACCATCGGCGCCGCGGTGCGCGAGGTGTGGCTGCCCCGGTACCGGGCCGTGCTGGGGAAGCTGCACGAGCTGGCGGTCGCGCACCGCGATGACGCCATGCTCGCCCACACCCACGGCCAGCCGGCGACGCCCACGACGATGGGCAAGGAGTTCGCGGTGTTCGCGGCCCGGCTGGAGCGGATGGCCGGCCGGATCGAGGCCGTCGACGTGCTGGGCAAGTTCAACGGCGCGACCGGCACCTACGCCGCCCACCTGGCCGCGGATCCATCCCTCGACTGGCCGACGATCTCGCGGGAGTTCGTCACCTCGCTCGGGCTCGACTGGAACCCGCTGACGACCCAGATCGAGTCGCACGACTGGCAGGCCGATCTGTACCTGTCGATCAGCCACGCCAACCGCATCCTGCACAACCTGTGCACCGACATGTGGACCTACATCTCGATCGGCTACTTCCGGCAGATCCCGCAAGCGGGTGCCACCGGGTCGTCGACGATGCCGCACAAGATCAACCCGATCCGGTTCGAGAACGCCGAGGCGAACCTCGAGCTGTCGAGCGCGCTGCTGGAGTCGCTCGCCCAGACCCTGGTCACCAGCCGGCTGCAGCGCGACCTGACCGACTCCACCACCCAGCGCAACGTCGGCGTCGCGCTCGGGCACGGCCTGGTCGCGCTCGACAACCTGGTGCGCGGGCTCGGAGAGGTCGACCTGGACCGACAGCGGCTGGCGGCTGACCTCGACGGCAACTGGGAGGTGCTCGGCGAGGCGATCCAGACCGTGATCCGCGCCGAGGTCACCGCCGGGCGCAGCTCGATCGCCGACCCCTACGCCGTGCTCAAGGAGCTCACCCGCGGGCGCCGGGTCGGGCAGGCGGAGCTCGCCGAGTTCATCGGCGGTCTCGACATCGGCGACGACGCGAAGCAGCGCCTGCTCGCGCTGACCCCGAGCACCTACACGGGCGTCGCGAGCGCGCTGGTCGACTACCTGGGCTGAGCTCAGTGCCCGCGCGGGCCGTCGTCGTCCTGCTCGCGCAGATCCTGCTGCTCGTCGCCGGTGGGGCGCACCGCGAGCGCGAGCATCGCCATCACGACGAGCGAGACGATGAAGGCGACGCCGGCGAAGATCAGCGAGGTCACGATGTCGCGCGTCACCATCATGACCACCACGCCGGTGAACGCGGCGAGCACGGCCGAGAGGCCGAGCAGCTCGGCGGGGCGGGTGCGGGCGCGACGATCCGGCTGGCTCATGCGTTCCCGCCCACCGGCTCGGGGGCATCGGCCCACCGCAGCGACAGCCCCGCGATCACCAGGTAGACGCCGAGGATCGCCCAGTACGCGCCGAGCGCCCCTACGACGACGACGGATGCGGTGAGCACGCCCTCGACGCCCTCGATGCCGCCGAGCGGCTGCGCGAGCTGCGGCGGCACGAGCAGCAGTCCGACGGCCAGCAGCACGGTCAGGCCGCCGGCGAAGATGCCGTCGCGGGCGGTGCGGTCGGCGCGGCGGGCGCGGACGCCGAGGTAGAGCTCGACGAAGCCGGTGACGGCGGCCCAGCCGGTGACGAGCAGGATCAGGAACGGCAGGCCGCCGCCGGGCAGCATCAGCGCGATGCCGCCGGCGACGATGCTCAGGATGCCCTGCAGCAGCCCCAGCGTGCGCTCGACGCCCTCGGCGCGCAGTGCCCCGGCCGTCAGCACCGCGCCGCTGAGTACGCCGACGAGGCCGAAGGCGAGGAAGCCGAGCGGTGCGGAGTGATCTGGCGAGAAGGTGATGACCGCGGCCAGCACGAGCGCGGGCACGGCGCGGGCGACCGGCAGATACCAGGGCGCGGAGGTGGTCACGGGCACCGATCCAGTGTAGGCGTCGCGACCGCGCCCTCAGCCGGCCCGGCGGCGCGACCTGGACGCCAGCAGCAACCCGCCGAGCAGCATCACCCCGACGGCCGACGCGACGGCGAGGGCGGTCGGCACCGTTCCCGTATGCGCCAGTCCGTGCTGCGACACTGTCGCGGGCGCGGTGCTGGGCGTCGTGTTCGACTCGTCGATGCCGAGGGCGCTCGCGACTGCCGTGACCTGCTGTTGCGTGCCGACGGAAGGTTGCGCCGTGACCACCGCGGTGAGCGTGCGCGGCCCCGTGCCGGCGGCGACCAGCACCAGCCCGTCGATGGTGTCCGCTGAGACCGACGAGGTCATCGTGACGCGCGGTGCAGGCAGCACGAGGTCGCCGTTCGCATCCTTCGCCTCGACCGTGTACCAGGAGGGAGTGCCGGCGACGACCTGCGTCGGCCCCGTCAGCGTGAGCGAGACGATCGGCTGCGCGGCTATCACGAGTTGGCGGCTGCCGGCCTGCAATCCGTCTGCCGTGGCCGTCACCGTGCGCGGGCCCGCCACCGTCGCCTGCAGCGTGTTCCCGGTGATCCGGTCGCTGCCGACGGAGCTCGCCCACGTCACCTCGGCGGAGACGTCCGCGATGGGGTTGCCGTAGGTGTCGGTGGACCATGCCTGGAGGGGGATGTCCGTGTAGGCGAACAGGTCCGGACCGAATGCGGATACCGCGATCAGGGCCGCGGGCCCGGGCTGCACGTACGTGCGGCCCTGGACGACCGGGTCGAGGATGCCCGACCAGTACACCCGGACGGTGTCGTAACCCATGACCGAGGGGACGAAGCCGCCGGGCACCCACGTGTCGGTGCCGATCGGGGTGTTCCAGGTCAGGAAGGCGGTGGGGTCGGGTACGACTGCGCCGAAGGGGTCGGTGACCCGCACGGTGAAGAGCGACGGCACGCCGGCGGTGCTCTGCTCAGCCAGCCCGTCGATGGCGAACTCGAAATCGGTGTGCCACTGCAGCTGGAGCACGCCGTTCCCGGAGGTCGTCGTCGAGACGAAGTCGCCGTGCAGAACGGCAGCGTCGAGGAACGACGCTCCTGCGCCGCCGCCACCGCCACCTGCGCCGTACTCGTTCTG
>DATMVL010000348.1:0-2486 GCA_035563175.1 Rhodoglobus sp.
ATGATGTCGGACTCGAAGCTCTCGCCCGTCGACAGCTCGATGCGGCCGTTCTCGGCCGAGCTGAGCTGGGTCTCGAGGTGCACCTGCGCGCCGCGCTCCTGGAGGTTCTTGATCACCCAGTGGCTGGTGGGCAGCGAGACCTCGGGCATGATGCGGCCCATCGCCTCGATGAGGTGGAAGTGGGTGTCCTCGAACGACAGTGTCGGGTAGTAGCGCAGCATGTACGACCCGATCGCCCGCAGCTCGGCGAAGATCTCGATGCCCGCGAAACCGCCGCCGACGACGGTGATGGTCAGCAGACGGTCGCGCTCCGGCCCGGGGGGCAGGTTCGACGCCTTGTCGAAGTTGGTGAACAGGCGGTCGCGGATGGCGACGGCCTCCTCGATGTTCTTGAGGCCGATGGCGGTGTCGGCGACGCCCGGGATAGGGAAGGTGCGCGACACGGCGCCGGCGGTCATCACGACGATGTCGTAGGGCAGCTCGTACGGCTCGCCGACGGCGGGCGTGATCGTCGCGACCTTGTTGGCGTGGTCGACCTTGGTGACGCGCGCGGTGATGACGTCGGTGCGCCGCAGGTGACGGCGGTGGTGCACGATCGCGTGCCGCGGCTCGATGGAGCCGGCCGCCACCTCGGGCAGGAACGGCTGGTAGGTCATGTACGGAAGCGGGTCGACCATGGTCACCTCCGCCTCACGGCGTCCGAGGTGCTTCTCGAGCTTCTTCGCGGTGTAGAAACCGGCGTAACCGCCGCCGACGATCAGGATTCTGGGCACGAGTGGTGGTCTCTCCTCAGGGACGTGACCACACGAATCTACTCTGTTCCGCGAGATGCCCTGAACCGCTGGACGGCATGCACCGTGAACGCTACGAGCGCGACGAGCAGCGCCAGCATCACCAGCGCCGGGATGCCCGTGTTGCGCAGCTGCTCCACCGTCGGCAGCAGCGTGCCGAGCGGCGATCGCGGACCGGCCGCCTCGGGCGCGGGCGTCGGCACGAACGTGGGAGTCGGCACAGGCGTCGGCGTCGCATCCGCCCGGCGGTAGATCGTGATCCACTCCGAGAGCTCGCCCATGGGGTTGGCGCTCACGGCCGGCACCTGCGCGGTCACCGCCGCCGCGGCATCCACGATCCCGAAGCCGTACAGCGGGTCGGCGCCGGGCGAACCCGCTTCTCGCGCGGTCGCGACGACCCGGTTGATCACGTTCGCGGCATCGAGTCCGGGATGCGCGGCCCGCACCAGAGCGACGATGCCCGCGACGATCGGCGCCGCACCGCTGGTGCCGCTCCACTGCACGTGGTTCCCGCCGGGCACGACGCCCACGAGATCCTCGCTGGGAGCCGCGACCCCGATGGTGATGCCCTGCGACGACGCGTCGAAGCTCGCGGTGCCCTGCTTGTCGAGGCCGGCGACGGTGAGCACACCCGGCATGGTGGCGGGCGCGCCCACCGAGGTGGTGCCGCTGCCGCGGTTGCCGGCGGCCGCCACGACGACGACGTCGTTCTGCATCGCGTACAGGAACGCGTCGTCCCAGCTCTCCGGCCAGTCGAGCGTGTTGCGGGTCAGCGACATGTTGATGATGTCGGCGCCGTTGTCGACGGCGTAGCGCACCGCCGCCGCGATCTGGTCGTCCGAGCTGGTGGTGCCCTCGCCGAACCCGATCGACAGCGACAGGATCGACGCCGCCGGCGCGGCCCCGATGACGCCGTCGGTGGCGTTCGTGCCGCGCCCGGCGGCCAGCGCAGCGACCATGGTGCCGTGCTCGCGCCCCTCGGAGCCGACCGGACGCTGCCCGTCGGGCGAACCCAATCCCGAGAAGTCGGCCCCGCCGACGACCGCGCCGGCGAGCTCCGGCACGGCGCCGTCGACGCCGGTGTCGATCACCGCGATGGTGACGCCCTCGCCGCGCGTGGTCGCCCAGGCCGAGCGGATGCCGTAGCCGTCGAGCCAGTACTCCGCGTCCCGCACCGGGTCGGCCTGCACCGGCGTCGCGACCACCGAGGCGGTGACGAGCCCGAGCACGAGCGCCGCGGCGACCCTTCTCACGCGGCGGCCCCGTAGTCCGGGCAGGCGCAGCGGTCGGGGCTCCACGCGGCCTCGGCCAGGGCGAGGTCGCCGATCGGGTTCACGCCGGGCCCCGCGGCGAGCGCGTGCCCCACGAGCGCGTGCAGGCACTTCACCCGGTCGGGCATGCCGCCGGCGGTGATGCCCGCGATCTCGTCCACGACGAGCACGGACTCACGGTCGGCGAGGTACTGCTCGTGTGCGGCGCGGTAGGCGGCAGCGGTGTTCGGGTCGTCCAAGCCGGCCGCCAGGCGGGGCATCCAGCCGGTCGCCTCGAGCGTCGAGACGGCGGAGGTCGCCGCAGGGTGGGTGAGGTAGTAGAAGGTCGGGAACGGCGTGCCGTCCGAGAGCCGCGGCCGCGTGGACACCACGGTGGGCGCACCGCAGGCGCAGCGGGCGGCGATGCCCACGACGTCGCGCGCAG
>DATMVL010000349.1:0-3035 GCA_035563175.1 Rhodoglobus sp.
CCGTTGCTGATGCGGTAGTTGAACACCACCGGTCCGTCGTCGAGCGGGCGCTCCAAGCTGACCCGCACGACCCGCTGCTCGAGGATCTCGGCGCGCACGCCGCTGCCCGCCGGCAGGTTCGTGATGCCGGTGACGAGCAGCACGCCGCCCGCCGGGTCGACGTCGGTCGCGGCGACGTCGATGCGCGCGTTGCGCAGGGTCTGCACGAACACCGTCTTCGGCACCGTGATGGGGGTGGTGTTCGCGTCCGGCGGCGCCGCGACGTCGACGCGCACGGTGCCGGTGACCGTCTGGGTGCCGTCGGTGACGACGTACTCGAGGATGTGCACACGCACCGCGTCGCTGACGAACTTGAAGGTGCCGGCCTCGTAGCTCGGCGTGATCGTGACGTCGGCCTTCGCGGGCACGCTGTTCAACCGCACCGTGCCGTTGCCGCCCCGCACGTGCAGCAGCGGCTCGATGGTGACCTCCTGCCCCGCCGTCGTCTGCACCGCGAACGGGTCGGCCTCGATCGGCACGTCGCCCGGCGGCCGCACCTCGACCGTCATGCTGCCGGTGCCCTCGGCCGAGCCGTCGCCGACGAGCAGGTTCACGATCGCGAGGTCGCCGCCGCCCTCGACGTCCGAGAACACGACCTCGCCCTCCGGCTTGTAGGTGACCTGATCGGGCTCGCCCGCCGAGGCCGACGCCAGGTAGAACGGGTCGCCATCCGGGTCGACCCAGTCCTGCAGCACCTGCGTGGTGACGCGCCCGGATGCCGCCACCACGGCCGACGTGGAGCGCACCTGCTGCGGCGGGCCGTTCTCGCCCTCGCCGCGGATCGTCACGGCGACCTGGGCGGTCGCAGCCCCGCCCCGTCCGTCGGTGATGCCGTAGCCGAACCGCAGCACCCCGGTCGCGCCGGGGGCGAGGGTCAGCTGGATCTGCTGCCGCTGGTTGATGAGGTCGATCCGCCCGACCGACTCGTCGATCGGGATCAGGTCGTCGACCACCAGCACGTCGCCGTTCGGGTCGAAGTCGTTGAGCAGCACGGGCAGCACGGTGGCACGGCCCGGGCGCGCCCCGAAGGCGTCGTCGACGGCGACCGGGGGCTGCTGCACGCGCTCCACCTCGGGCGGCAGGTCGGGATCGTTCTGCTGCTCCTCGGGCTGATCCTCGTCGACCGCGATGAGCTCGTCCCAGTTGTCGATGAGCTCACCCTGGCGCTGCACCGCCCAGCTGGCGCCCGAGCGCCGGTCGTTCAGCACGGCGCGGTCGCCGTTCACCGCGAACGAGAGCAGGGCGGTGCCGGGCATGGCGTCGAGCGCCCGCACCGACGCGTCGTCGCCGGCGCAGTCCCGCCAGTTCGTGCCGTCGGTCCAGGCGGCGTAGCCGCACCCCTCGAGGACGAGCGGACGAGCGGGTGCGCCTCCGCCGTCCTCGGCCACCGGGGTCGGCTCGCCGCCGGTGAGCGGCACCGCGAGCAACCCGCCGGCGTGGGCGACCAGCACCCGGTCGCCGTCCGGGCTCGGCCACTGCAGCACGGGATCCGCGCCCTCGCCGATGGCGGCCGACAGGTCGACGGTCGCGCCGTCCAGCAGGAGTTCGCCCGCATCCGGATCGAGCATCGCCCAGCGGCCGCCGACGGACGTGATCGCGAGCTCCGCATCCGGGTCGACGTCGACCGTCGCGGTCTGGTCGGCGGCGTCGGAGACCGCGGTGTCGACGCGGAACAGGCGATCGGTCGCCGGGGACACCGCGAACAGCAGGCCGTCGGGCGCGAGGCTCGCGACGCCGCCGATGCCGAGCGAGAGGGTGGGCTCCGACTCCGCGTCGAACGCGGCGAGCTCGGCGAGCTCGACCAGCCACAGCTCGCCGGTGCCGCGCTCGAGGATCGCGACCCGGTCGCCGGCCAGCTGCACCTCCGGCTGATCCGGCGGCAGCGCCGCGCTGTCCTCGATCTCCGATGTCGCCGGATCGACGATGTCCAGCGTGCTGCCCGCGCGGTCGAACAGCAGCACGGTGCTGCCGGACTGGAGCACCTCGAGGTCGCCGCCCGACGACTCCACCACGGTGTTCAGCTCGAGCACCTCGGTGTTCGCGCGGCCGATGGCCTGCTGGGCGCTGTTGGCGACCCAGACCGACCCGTCGCCCAGATCCAGCCGCTGCGCGGTGTACCCGGTGGAGACGATCGCGGTCGTGGTGACGACGGCGGCGATCACCAGCCCGCTGAGCAGGCTGGTCGCCAGGGGGACGTGCCCGCGGAGCCAGGCCCTCATCAGGGGATGTCCGCGCACTTCTGCCCGCCGGCCGGACCGGTCTTGCCGTCCCGGACGACGGCGACCGTGACGCACACGCGGGCCCCGGGTTCGGAGTCGACCGTGAACGATGGCTCGCGCTGCTGCACCGCCGGCGAGCCGTCATCCGGCTGCACGGCGTAGACGTCGCCCCCCTGCAGGCCGGGGTCGTTCCAGGTGAAGGTCACGGTGTCGTCGACGACGCGGGCCCGGATGTCCGACACGGTCGGGATGCCACCCGCGGTGCTCGTCAGCAGCACCACCAGGGCGGTCGCCGCGAGCGCGAGCGCGAGCGCCCCGCCGGCGATGGCCGCCCAGAGCCACCCGGTCATCCGCCGCGGGGCGACGCCGGCGCTCGCACCGGTGCTGCGCGGCGCCTTGCTGTCACGCAGCACCGTGCCGACCGCACTGTACCCGTCGTCGGACTCGCCGCGACGGCGGCGACGGCGCTGTGCGACGGATGCGGTGGTGCCGGCCACGCTGCGGATGCGCGTGCGATCCTCCAGATCGCCCACCGTCGCCAGCGCCCAGTCGTCGCGGGCCACCTCGATCGGCGTCTGAGGCACCCCGAGCTCGGTCTCGACCGCCTGCAGCTCCCGCACGAGCTCGAGCACGCTGCCCTGCCGCTGCTCCGGCCGCCGCGACATCGCCCGCAGCAGCGCCCGCTCGAAGCTCGCGGGCACATCCGGGCGGCCGATCGGCTGCGGCTTCGCGCGGTTGATGCGCGTGATCAGGTCGGTGGACTTGTTCGACTCACCC
>DATMVL010000350.1:0-5975 GCA_035563175.1 Rhodoglobus sp.
CATCGACGCGGTGTTCTACTTCGTCGCCGACGACGCGGTCATCCGGCCCGAGCGGCTGTTCGACGAGGACGAGCTGCTGGAGCGGTGGCGGGCCGCCTTCGGGTGATCAGGGCCCGGGCCGGCTGAGGATCGCGGTGGAGAGCGCCTCGACCGGTTCGGGTGCGGCACCCGGCCGGCTCACGAGCGTGAAGTCGACGTCGCCGAGCGCCGGCAGGCCGAACGTCGCGGCGACCGGCGCGAGGTCGGCGGGCACGAGCGACTGCGCCAGCACCGCGACGCCGATGCCGGCGCGCACCGCCGCGATGAGCCCGTTGACGTCACGCACCGTGCAGGTGACGCGCCAAGTGCGCCCCTGCTCCTCGAGCGACTTCAGCGCGTACTCGCGGCTGAGCGCCGGCGCCGGGTAGAGGATCAACGGCACCGGGTCGGCGGCGTCGAGGGAGATGCTGCGGTGCCCGACCCACACCATCCGGTCGCGACGCACCAGGCGCCCGGTGCCGGCCCCCGGGTCCTCCTTGATGTACACGAGGTCGAGCTGGTTGGCCTGCACCCGCTTCAGCAGCACGGGGCTCTGCGCCACGGTGAGCTCGAGGTTGATCTGCGGGTACAGCTGCCGGAATTCGCGCAGGATGCTCGGCAGCTGGTTGAGCGCGAGGTCGTCGGCCGTGCCGAACCGCAGCCGGCCGCGCATCGCCGAGCCGGTGAAGTAGCTCACCGCCTGGTCGTTGGCGGCGAGGATCGACCGGGCGAACCCGAGCATCACCTCGCCGTTGTCGGTGAGCGACACCGCGCGGGTGTCGCGCGAGATGAGCGTGCGGCCCGCGGCCTGCTCCAGCCGGCGCACGTGCTGCGACACCGTCGGCTGCGACAGCGACAACCGCGCGGCGGCCTGCGTGAAGCTCAGGGTCTCGGCGACGGCGACGTAGGTCCGCAGCAGCACCGGGTCGAACATCCGCCCTCCACTCATCACGGAACGCAATGGGACTTATAGCCCCGATTCGGTTTCCATATGGATGCCCGCAGCCTACCGTTGAAGGGACATGACTTCCGCGCCCGTGCACGACGATCCCGCGACCATGCCCCTCTCCGTCGCCATGCAGCGACCGCAGTGGAGAGACACCTTCACCGCCCTCAGGGTGCGCAACTACAGGCTGTACGCCATCGGCCAGGCGTTCGTGAACACCTCGCAGTGGACGCAGCGCATCGCGGTGGACTGGCTCGTGCTCGAGCTGACCGGCAGCGTCGCGCTGGTCGGGCTCACCATCGCCCTGCAGTTCCTGCCGACGCTGCTGCTGAGCGCGTGGGCGGGGGTGATCGCCGACCGGCTGCCCAAGCGCGCCGTGCTCGGCGGGGCGCAGGCGTCGATCGCGGTGCTCAACGCCGTGCTCGCGCTGCTCGCCATCACCGGCACCGCCCAGCTCTGGTCGGTGTACGTGCTCGTGCTCGCCACCGGCGTGCTGGCCACCTTCGACGGCCCGGCCCGATCCGCGTTCGTCGGCGAGATGGTCGGGCCGCACCACCTGCGCAACGCCATCAGCATGAACGCGTCGATCTTCCAGCTCGGCGCCCTGGTCGGGCCGGCGATCGCCGGCGTGCTCATCGTCGCCATCGGCTCCGGCTGGGCCATCGGTGTCAACGTGATCGGCGGACTCGTCGGCGTGGTCGTGGTGCTGCTCATGCGCACCGACGAGCTGCTGCCAGCGCCCCGGCGGGCGACCGGCAAGGGGCAGATCCGCGAAGCGGTGCGCTACGTGCTGCGCAAGCCGACCATCTTCTGGCCGATGCTCATGCTCGCGATCGTCTCGATGTTCGGGATGTCGCTGCCGGCCATCCTCGCCGGCATGGCCGACGACGTGTACGGCACCGGTGCCGGGGGCTACGGCCTCTACAACTCCCTGTTCGCGGCCGGAGCGCTGCTCGGCGCACTCGCCTCGACCCGCCGGTCCGGACTGCGGCTGCGCACGATCGTGCTCGGTGCGTTCGGCTACGGCCTGCTGCTGATGGCGGCGGGCGTCGCACCGTTCTACGGCGTCTTCCTCGCCCTGCTCATCGCCATGGGCCTCTCGCGGCTGCTCTACGGCACGGCGACCGAGACGATCATCCAGCTGTCGTCGAACATGGCGATCCGCGGTCGCATCATGTCGTTCTGGGTGATGGTGCTGGTCGGCGGCCAGGCGATCGGCGGCCCGCTGATGGGATGGATCGCCGAGCACTGGGGGCCGGCGACGGCGCTCGTGATCTCCGGCGCGATCGTGGCCACCGCGGCCGCCGCGATCGCCGTGGTGCTCGCGCGGCAGGGCCGGCTCAGTGTGAAGGTGCAGCCGCGGGGGCGCGGCCGCTGGATCCAGATCGTGCCGAAGAAGGGCGCCTGAGTCTCAGGCGAGCCGCTCGCTGCGCTCGAGCAGCGCCTCGACCTCGTCGACCGTTGCGGTCGGCATGGTCGCGGGCGCGAGCGGGTTCATCACGTCGGTGCGCATCCGGTCCGACAGCTCCGTCAGCATGGTGACGGCGTCGTCGACGATCTCGGTGCTGCGCACCTCGGTGCCGTGCAGCAGCCACTTCGCCACGTCGAGCTCCGCGTAGAGCATCGCGCGCGACTGCACCTGCAGGTCGGCCCCGCCCCGTACCGATCGGTACGCGGCGAACGCGCCCTCGACGACCGCTTCGATCGGGCTGGCGAACAGCCAGCGCAGATCCTGCGCCGGGTCGGCGACGCGCAGCTCCTGCCAGCCGAGCAGACCGGTGACGGCGCCGTCCGCGAACAGCAGCGAATCGGCATCCAGCGCGCCGTTGATCACCGTCGGCTGGAACTGCCACAGCCGCTGGTCGTGCATCGCCTGCTGCCATCGGTCGAGCAGGCCGACCGGCACCAGACCGGTCGCCGACGAGCGGTCGACGAGCGACTGCGCCGCACGCTGGCAGTCGGCGGCGCTCAGCACCGGCAGGCCGGCATCGGCGACGAAGCTGGTCGGCAGCGCGTGGATGGCGGCGATCGCCCGGCCCACCGAGCCGGAGGTCTCCAGACCGTAGCCGGAGATCGGCAGGCGGCTGCCGTAGACGAACTCGTAGACGACGGCACGGGTCTGGCCGAGCGGTGCCTGGCCGGCGAACGTCGAGACGGCGAACGGCAGGCGGGTGCGCACGCCGGCGCTCAGCGCGCGGAGGGCGACCAGGTCGGCCGACTGGGCGGACTCGGCCGCCTGGGTGCGGGGAGCGCGGATGATCCAGTGGCGGCCGTCGCGGCCGGTGAGCAGCGCCGAGTCGAAGTCGCCGCCATGCGCCCCGAAGCGTGCCGCCGAGACGACGTCGAGGCCCGGGATCGCCGTGGTCGCGAGCGCGGCTAGAGTGAGATGCGTCCTGGCCATACCCGCAGGGTAAGCCGCCCGGCGGGCGGTTCCGCCGCACGCCACGCACTTCACCGGGGTCGCCCATGCTGCCGTCGTTCGCCGCTCGCCTGCCGCTGTCGCGGTTCGAGGTGGATCGGGATGCCGCTGCCCGCGAGCGCCCGCAGTTGTTCGACGAGCTGTGGGCCGACCCGACCACGCGCATCCTGCCCATCCACCAGGGCACGGCGATGCTGTCGGCACCCGATGCGCTCGCCCTGCTGCCGGCCGCAGCCGCGCCCGAGGGTGGGCTGCGGGTGTACCTCGGCCGCTCGCTCGCGGAGTCCGCGCCCGAGCCGGTGGGCACCCCGATCGTGGCCGTCGAGTACACGGACGACCCGCAGCTGGCCGAAGCCGACTGGGGCAATCTGCGCAGCCTCGCCGGCACCCTCTCCGACCGCGACGCCGGCCTGTTCACCGAGGCACTGGCCATCCTGAACTGGCACGCCTCGCACCGGTTCTCGCCCCGCAGCGGCGAGCCGACGGTGGTCGAGCGCGGCGGCTGGGTGCGCCGTGATCCGGTGACCGGCACCGAGATCTTCCCGCGCACCGATCCGGCGGTCATCGTCGGGATCACGGATGCCGACGACCGCCTGCTGCTCGGATCGAACGCCCTCTGGGAGGCCGACCGCTACTCGCTGCTGGCGGGCTTCGTCGAGCCCGGGGAGTCGCTCGAGGCGGCGGTGCAGCGCGAGATCCTCGAGGAGTCGGGCCTGCCGGTGATCGACCCGGTGTACCTCGGCAGCCAGCCCTGGCCCTTCCCGGCCTCGCTCATGGTTGGGTTCACGGCCCGCGTGGACCCGGCGTTCGACGGGGTTCCGCAGGCCGACGGTGACGAGATCCGCGACCTGCGCTGGTTCACGCGGGGCGAGCTCGCCGCCGCGCTCGGCGAGATCAAGCTGCCCGGGCGGGCATCCATCGCGCGGGCGATCATCGAGCAGTGGTTCGGCGACGAGCTCGCCGACCGCCCGTGAACCCCGAGACGCTGCTCGCCGAGCTCGACGAGCAGCAGCGCCAGGCGGCCCAGACTCTGCTCGGCCCGGTGTGCCTGCTGGCCGGCGCCGGCACCGGCAAGACCCGGGCGATCACGCACCGGATCGCATACGGCGTCGCGAGCGGGGTCTACCCGCCCGGCCGTGTCATGGCGCTCACCTTCACCGCTCGGGCGGCGGGCGAGCTGCGCACCAGGCTGCGCAACCTGGGGGTCGCCGGGGTCACCGCCCGCACGTTCCATGCCGCTGCGATCGCGCAGCTGAACCACTTCTGGCCGCAGACCGTGGGCGGCACCATGCCGCGCGTGCTCGAGGGCAAGGCGCGGATGCTCGCCCACGCCGCCGACGGCCTGCGCCTCAAGCTGGACACCGCGACCCTGCGCGACGCCGCGGCCGAGATCGAGTGGCGCAAGACGGCCCGGATGTCGATCGCCGAGTACGCCGAGCAGGAGCGGCCCCTGCCGCCGGCGCTGCCCATGTCGGCGATGGCCGAGCTGCAGCAGGCGTACGAGCACCTCAAGGACGAGCGCCGCCGCATCGACTTCGAGGACGTGCTGCTGGCTGCGGCGGGCATGCTCGACAGCGAGCCGCGCGTCGCGCAGGAGGTGCGGGAGCAGTACCGCTTCTTCGTGGTCGACGAGTACCAGGACGTGTCGCCGCTGCAGCACGATCTGCTGCGGCTGTGGCTGGGGGAGCGCGACGACGTCTGCGTCGTCGGCGACGTCAGCCAGACGATCTACACCTTCGCCGGCGCGCGAGCCGACTACCTGCTCGGCTTCCCCGGCGAGCACGAGAACGCGACCGTGCTGCGGCTGGAGCAGAACTACCGCTCGACCGCGGCCATCGTCGCGCTCGCGAACCGCCTGATGCGCGACCGCCCCGGTGCCCTCGAGCTGCACGCGGTCGACCGTGAGCCGGCGACCGTGCCGCCGCCGCGCGCGTTCGAGAGCGACGCCGAGGAGGCCCGGGCGGTGGCGCGGGCGATCGCCGGGCAGATCGCCGGCGGCACCGCGCCCGAGTCGATCGCGGTGCTGTACCGGGTCAACGGGCAGTCCGCCGTGCTCGAGGCCGCGCTCGCCGACGCCGGCGTGCCCTATCAGCTGCGCAGCAGCGCCCGTTTCTTCGACCTGCAGGAGGTGCATCAGGCGCTCATGATGCTCCGCGCCGCGGCGGTGACCACCGGCCCCGGCGACCTCGTGAAGACGGTGAGCGACGTGCTGCGGTCGCTGGACTGGACGCAGGACGCCCCCGAGGTGCAGGGCGCCGTGCGCGATCGGTGGGAGTCGCTCGACACCATCATGCGCATGGCCCGGGAAGCGGCAGACGGTACCAGCCTGAAGCAGTTCGTGGATCAGCTGTTCGACCTCCGCGAGGGTCAGCACGAGCCCACCCAATCCGCCGTCACCCTCGCCACGCTGCACTCCGCGAAGGGGCTGGAGTGGGACACGGTCTACCTGGTCGGGCTCAGCGAGGGGCTGGTGCCCATCCAGTTCGCCCAGACCGAGGCGGCGGTCGAGGAGGAGCGGCGCCTGCTCTACGTGGGCGTCACGCGGGCGCGGCGGCGGCTGGCGCTGAGCTGGGCGGCCGGTGCGCGCGGCGG
>DATMVL010000351.1:0-2491 GCA_035563175.1 Rhodoglobus sp.
CACGTAGCGCAGGCCCGCCGGCCAGACCAGTTCCGGCAGCCGGTCCTCCCCGGGCGGACCGGACGCGATCCACCCGCCGCCGAGCAGCGTGGCGAGCTCCGGCGCGGGCTTGCGCACCACCGACAGCGCGAAGGCCGCGGCGGGCGCCGGGTCGAAGTGGCGGTAGTCGTCGAAGAGGTGCGGGCCGAAGAGCCCGCTGCCCGCCGCGATCTCGGTCACCGACGGGTCGGCTGCGGTGCGCTCGAGCGAGCCGGTGCCGCCGCCGTTGACGAACTCGAGTTCGGTGAGCTCGCGCAGTGCGGCGACGACCGCGCCGCGTCGCTGCCGCAGCTCCTCGGTGGAGTGCCGCTGCATGTAGCCGACGGTGCGCTTCAGGATGGGCTTGCCCACCGGATCGTCGACGACGCCGGCGATCTGCGCCTCGTACGCCATCATCCCGACCAGGTCGAAGCCGGGGCGCGCGAGCACCTCGCGGGCGAACGCGGTGACCTGCTCGGGGGTGCGCAGCGGTGACCGGAACACGCCGATGCGTCCGAGCACCCGGGAGCGCCAGCTGGTGTCGAGCTCGACGGCGACGCGGATGGTCTCGCGTCGACCGGGGGGCAGCACCGAGTCCACCAGGTCGAGCTGCTCCACGGAGTCGACCATGAGCGTCACGCGAGACGCGAGCCGGGGGTCGGAGGCGAGCCGGCGCAGTGCCGTGCGGTCGGCCGTCGGGTAGCCGACGACGACATCCTCGACCGTCTCCGCCAGCCAGAGCGCCTCGGCAAGCGTGTAGGCGAGCACGCCGCCGAAGCCGGGCAGCCGCAGCACGGCGTCGAGCACGCCGCGCACCCGCACCGACTTCGACGCGACCCGGATGCGGGTGCCGTTCGCCCGACGCAGCATGTCGAAGGCGTTGTGCGAGAGCGCCGGCAGGCTGAGCGCCCCGACGGGCGTGTCGAGCTCGGCGGTCGCCGCGGTGAGTCCGTTCCAGTAGGCGGCTGGATCGTCGCGCCAGGCGGCGGCGGTGGGCGGGGTCAGGATCAACGGGGGCCCTCCAGGGCTTCGGCGAACGCGGTGATGGCTTCGGCGGCGGCGTCGAGCGTGCGGGCGGCGGCCGCGTCGTCGCGGTCGGCCAGCCAGGCGAGGGTGACGCCGTCGGTGACGGTGATGATCAGGCGGGCGATGTCGGCGACCGGGATGCGCCAGCGTGCGTTCGCCGCGGCCGCGCCGGCGACGGCGACGTGCTCCGCGGTCGCGTGGTAGGTGGCCCACTGCGCCTTCACCAGCGGCTCCAGCCCCGGCGTCCGCAAGGCGTAGTGCATGAGCTCGAGCAGCGCCCGCTCGTGCTGCGGATCGGCGACGAGCATGTCGAAGTAGATCTGCAGCCCGGCCCGCACCGACGCCCGCAGATCCGGTCCGATGCCGGCGACCACGGCCTCGCGCTGCCGGTGCACGACCGTGGCGACCAGCTCGCCGAGCAGCTCGTCCCGGGAACGGAACGCGTAGTGGAAGCTCGCGAGCGCCATGCCGGCCTCGGCGACGATGGCACGGGTCGTCGCGCCCTCGACGCCGCGCTCGGCGATGACCCGCAGCGCGGCCTCGACGAGCCGCTCGCGGCGTTCCGCGGACGGGATGCGCGTCATCCGGCCTCCGATCTGGGTCAACTGTCCCAGACGACCGTTCAGGGCTCAAGCACACACGCGGGCATTGCTCAGCGTTCGCTGGTTGACTGTGCGCAGTGAACCGCATGGCAGGGCTGCTCACTGCCGGGGGGCTCGCGCTCCTCGGCGTGCTGGCGACCCCGGTTCCGGCGCAGGCGGCGCCGTTGAGCCTCAGCGCTCCGGCGGCCGTGGCGCCGGGCGCGGAGTTCGAGGTGCAGGGCACCAAGGAGCCGGACGCGACCGTGACCGTCGATCTTCCGGGATGCGACGTGCCCGCCGAAGCGGAGACGTGGTCGTGCACGGCCATCGCCGCCGAGGGTCGAAACGTCGTCACGGCGACTCAGGTGCTCGGAGACGCGACGACGACCGCGTCGGTCGACGTCATCGGGCTGACCGCTCCGACGTTCACCGGCGCTGCCCTGACGAACGGCCGACTGACCGGCGGTGGTTACAGCGGCGCCGACGTCATCCTGGATGCGGGCGCATGGAATCTGACGTGTCCCGTGAATGGATCCGGCGCCTGGGCATGCGACGTCCCGAACACGCCGTCGGGCGAGTACGTCGTCGCCGCGACCCAGCAGATCGGGAATTCGGCGGGCGCATCCGGCTCATTCTCGATCACCCTCGACCGCGACGCCCCGGCAGCGCCATCCCTCGCAGCACCCACCGCCGGCCAGCAGCTGCCGCCCGGGCCGATCGACATCCGCGGCAGCGGAGAACCCGGAGCGACGGCGGAGCTGCGGCTGAACGGTGCGCTGGTCTGCAGCGTCCTCGTCGCCGAGTCGGGGTGGTCGTGCACCTTCGAGCTGCGCGACGGCAGCTACGACGTCCAGGTGCTGCAGTTC
>DATMVL010000352.1:0-2679 GCA_035563175.1 Rhodoglobus sp.
CGCGCGCGTGCCCTCTGGCTGGCAGGACGAGGGGCACAACCTCTACCTGCTCGGCACCACGGCGCTCGAGCTGGACGGCTCCGCATGGGCTGGCACGATCCACGAGCACCTCGGGGGCCGGCCCCCGGCGGTGGACCTCGCGAGGGAGAAGCGGCTCGCGGAGCTGCTGCACGCCGCGGCGGGCGAGTCGCTGCTCTCGTCCGCGCACGACCTCGCCGACGGCGGGCTCGCGCAGGCGCTCGCCGAGAGCGTGCTGCGCTTCGGCATGGGCGCCCGCATCTACCTGACCGAGCTGATGAGCCGTGACGGCGTCGACCTGACCGCGACCCTGTTCTCGGAGTCGACCGGGCGGATGCTCGTCAGCGTGCCGCGCGAGGACGACGTGAAGTTCCAGGGGCTGTGCGAGGCGCGCGGGTACCCCGTGCTGCGCATCGGCGTGACCGAGGACTCGGGGCAGCTCGAGATCCAGGACGTGTTCACGGTGGGCATCGACGAGCTTCGCGGCACCCACCAGGGCACCATGCCGGCGCACTTCGGCGCGGTGGTCGGCGCCTGAGCAACGCCTAGTTCGGCTCGGGCCGCTTCTGCTGCACGAACCGGGCGGGCCTGTTCGGGCCCTCCCACACCGTGATGACGCCCCAGACGCTGGCGGCGATCGGCACCGCGAGCAGCGCACCGGTCAGCCCGGCGAGCACGGTGCCGGCGGTGAGGGCGAGCAGGATGACGAGCGGGTGCAGCTGCAGCGAGCGGCCCTGGACGAGCGGCTGCAGGATGTTGCCGTCGATCTGGTTGACCGCGACCACGACGGCGAGCACGATGAGCGCCGCGACCGGACCGTTGGCGACGAGGGCGAGCACGGCGGCGAGGGCGCCGGCGATGGTGGCACCGATGATCGGGATGAACGCGGTGAGGAAGATGATCGCGATCAGCGGGATGACCAGCGGAACGCCCACGGCGAAGAGCGCGATGCCGATGAGGATCGAGTCGGCCGCCGCGACGATGGCCGTGCCGCGCACGTACGAGCCGAGCACGCTCACCACCTTCTTGCCGGCCCGGTCGTAGCGCTCGAAGGTGCGGCCCTCGAACGGACGCAGCAGGAAGCCCCAGATCTTCCCGCCGTCCTTGAGGAAGAAGAACAGGGTGACGACCATCACGGCGAGGCCGGTGACGAAGTCGCCGACGACCCCCACCCCGGCGAGCGCGCCGGTGCCGAACTGCGCGCTGGTGACGAAATCGATGGCCTGCTGGCGGAATTGCTCGAACTGGTCCTGGTCGATGACGATGCCGAGGCTCTGCAGCCAGCCGACGAGCTGGTCGATGCCGTCGGAGGCCGACGAGACCAGCTCCGGCCCCTCCGAGCGCACCGAGACGGTGATGAAGTAGACGATGCCGCCGAGCACGAGCAGCACG
Source organism: Rhodoglobus sp. (assembly GCA_035563175.1). Lineage (GTDB taxonomy): Bacteria > Actinomycetota > Actinomycetes > Actinomycetales > Microbacteriaceae > Rhodoglobus. Next base: position 1,411 of record DATMVL010000352.1, read on the forward strand.
AGCAGCAGGGTGAGCACGGTCGCGACCGTCGCCGGCAGCCCCCAGCGGCGCAGCAGCAGCACGAGCGGCGCGAAGGCGCTGGCGAAGATGAGCGCGATGATCACCGGGGTGAGGATCAACGGCACCCGGGTGGCCAGATAGATCGCGATCGCCACGAGCCCGAGCACGATGAGCGTCTGCAGACTGCGGGTGGCGATGGTGCCGAAGCGGTCGCTCCACAGCCCGCCGACGGCGGCCGTCTTCTCCTCGGCGTCATGGCGCGCGGCGAACCATCTCATGCGCCAAGCCTGACCGACCGGGTAGGCGTCGCGGCACCGGTCGCGTGCCTGGGCGGAACCTGCTAGGCCTCGCCGAGCCGCAGCCGGATGCGATCGTCGAGGTACTCCTGCAGCGGCACCAGGTCGGGCAGCCGGGGGCTCCAGCGGATCATCCAGGCGCCGTCGACCAATTCGGGCTGCAGCGGCTGGTGCCCGAAGTCGACCGTCTCACCCTGGGCGAAGCCGCCGCGCACCGCGGCGCGCTGCACCTCGCGTCGTTCCTCGGCCTCGTTCGACTTGTTCGCGACGCCGCGCGGCGGCTCGATCGCGCGCGTGGTGCGACCGACCCGATAGAGCCGGCCGTCGCGGTCGAGCAGCACGGTGCCGAGCCGCCAGGCCCGGCCGCGCGGCACGATCTTCGGCGGGAACAGGCGCCGGATGCGCAGCTCGCCCAGCGCCTCGTCGGGCACGTCGGCGAGGCGTGCCACGGCATCCCGCAGGATCGCATCGAGGTCGCTCACCGCCGCGCCACCGTCGCCCAGGTCTGCCCGCCCGCTCGCATGGCGCTCCACATGTTGACGGTGACGCAGGCGTGATTCGGCACGATGCGCACGACGTCGCCGACCCGCAGCCCGGGGGCGCCGGAGATCAGGCCGTGCTCCTCCCAGGCCGCGGTCACGCTCGCGCCGAGCTCGGGCACCATCCCGAAGGTGCCGTCCGGGGCGCGCTCGCTGCCGAGCGCCTTCGTGCCGGCATCGACGACGGCCTCGTCGCCCCGCACCCGGATCACCGTCGCCGCCACGGCGAGCGCGCAGTCCTCGAGCCGCTGCGAACCCAACCGCACCTGTCCCGCGTCGGCGAAGACGTAGGTGCCGGGCCGCGCCTCGGTGACGCCGCGCACGAGCGGCGCGCTCGCGGCGCCCGGCGTCGATCCGACCGACACGGTCGGCACCGGGATGCCGTCGGCGCGCAGTCGCTCCGCGACCGTGACGAGCTCTGCGGCGGCCCGCTC
>DATMVL010000353.1:0-2369 GCA_035563175.1 Rhodoglobus sp.
CCGTAGCCGCGGTAGTCGAACAGCAGCACGTCGAAGCCGACCGCGGTGAGGACCCACGCGTGGAGCACGCGGTCGCCGATGTTGCCGGCGTTGCCGTGACACAGCAGCACGTGGCCGCGAGGCGGCGCGCGGCGCGCGATCCACCAGCCGTGCAGCCGCTGCCCGTCGTCGGTCGTCAGCTCGACGTCGTCGTACGTCAGCCCCGCGTCGGCCGGCGTGGCGGCGATCGTGCGCGACGGGAAGTACAGCAACGCGTTGAGCAGTGGACGCAGCGTCACGCTGCGAGTATGGGGACATCGTCGCGCTCTCCGGTGACCCCGCCCATACACCTGCGCCGTGCCCTGATCGGCCGGCGGACGCGTCGGAGCTCGGGTTCGTGCGCCGGCCGATGGTGCGCTGGTTCGATCCGCACCAGCTCGTGGACACCGCCACCCGGGTGCTGCTGTCGGGCATGTTCAGCTCCTACGCCGACAGCCGCGAGCAGCAGGCGCGAGAGCCCGCCGAGGTACCGGATCGCTCGCAGCCGCCCGAGCTGTGGCTCGACTACGTGGCCGACCTCGGGGACGGCTGGAACTCGACGTACACCGTGGCCCGGCTGCTGGCCGCCGAGACGCTCGAGCTCGAACACGACGGCGAGACCCACCGCACCGAGCGCGGACGGCTGCTCGTCTTCGGCGGCGACGCGGTGTATCCGGTGCCGAAGGCCGTCGAGTACGAGAACCGGATGCTCGGCCCGTACCGGTCGGCGCTGCCGTGCGCGCGCGCGGACGCCCCCGAGCTGTTCGCGATCCCGGGCAGCCACGACTGGTACGACGGGCTCGTCAACTTCACGAGCATCTTCTGCCGCAACCGCTGGATCGGCGGATGGAGGACGGGTCAGCGGCGCAGCTACTTCGCGCTCAAGCTGCCCAGCGGCTGGTGGCTGTGGGGCATCGACATCCAGTTCGGCGCCTCGATCGACGAAGTCCAGCTGCGGTACTTCGCCGAGGTCGCGGCCGAGCAGATGCAGCCCGGCGACCGGGTCGTGCTGTGCATGTCCAAGGAGGTCGAGAGCGGCCGCAAGGAGACCGAGGTGTACTCCGATCGCGACGTGGCGTTCCTCGAGCGCGAGATCATCGCGCCCAGCGGCGGCCAGCTCGTCCTCTACCTCAAGAGCGGAAAGCACTACTACTCGCGCTACGAGCAGGAGGACGGTCCCCGCCATCACATCGAGTCCGGCGGCGGCGGCGCCTTCCTGCACCCGACCCACAACCTGCCCGAGCGCGCGGAACTCCCGGGGCCCGACGGCCCCACCGCCTACCGCAGGGCGCGCACGTATCCGTCGGCGGCGTTCTCGAAGCGGCTGCGCAAGCGGATCTGGCTCATGCCCGCCTACAACATCCCGCTCGCCGCGGTGTTCGGCACCGTCCAGGTGCTGTTGGCCTTCATGCTCGGGTTGCATCTCGAGGACCGCTACGTCGGGCTCGGCGTCGGCGACCTGCTGCGCGCCATGTGGGAGAGCCCGACGGCGTTTCTGCTCAGCCTGCTCGTCCTGGCGTCGCTCGTCGGCATGGTGCGCTTCGCGCACGACCTCAGCGGGATCGGCCGGATCCTGCTCGGTCTGTCGCATTCGGCGCTGCAGGTCGCCAGCGTCGCCGGCGTCATGATGGCCGCCTCGTACCTGTCCTCCCGCTTCGGGTCGGAGGGCGTCTCGTCGCTGCTGACGTTCCTCGCCCTCGTCTGGCTGCTGGGTGGGATCTCGGGGATGATGGGCATGGCGGGCTACCTGTGGGCCACCGGCTTGCTCGGGCTGCACAACACCGAGGCGTACGCCCCCCTGCGCCATCAAGACCAGAAGCACTTCCTGCGTCTGCACATCGCTCGCGACGGCACGCTGACGCTCTATCCGATCGGCGTCGAGCGCGTCGGCCGCCGGTGGGTGCTGCGCCCCGACGCGCCCGCCGACGCGCCATGGTTCGCCCCGGACGGGCCCGAGCCGCAGCCGCACCTCATCGAGCCGCCGATCACGATCGGGCGGTCAGGGTCGGCGGGCACAGACGAGCGCGACGCCGTGGCGCTCGCGCGAGGGGGCGCCGAGCTGCCAGGTGAGTCGGTCGATGCGCCCGGCGCGTAGCGAGCGCTGCACCTCCCAGCCGCGCAGCAGCTCGACCAGGCCGGCCTCGTCGTAGACGCGCTGGAAGTCGTCGACCGAGGGCGGCTCGTCGAACGGCACCGTCAGCACGAGCAGGCCGCCGGGCGCCACGAGCTCGCGCATCCGCGCCAGCGCCGCGAGATCGAGGCGCTCGTCGCGGGCGGTCAGCCCGTAGTGCTCGAGGCCGAAGTGCTCCACCGCCGACAGCGCGACGGCGGCGTCGAAGCGCGACTCGGGA
>DATMVL010000354.1:0-6568 GCA_035563175.1 Rhodoglobus sp.
GAGCTCGTGCCGGGACCGCACGTGATCATGTACCACCACGCCGACGGGCTCGCCGCCATCATCGCGGAGCACGCGCGCGCATGAGGTGGCCTCGGCGCCTCTGGTACTGGTACTTCGACGCGCTGCTCGGCGCGTGGTGGCAGGTGCGCTACCGGCTGCGCCCGGGCGAGCCGGAGTCGCTGCAGACCGGCGAACGAGCGCCCGTGCTGCTCATCCCCGGCGTCTACGAGACGTACCGCTACCTGCTGGCGGTCGGTCGCCGGCTGCACGAGGCCGGGCATCCGGTGCACGTGCTGCACGAGCTCGAGCACAACACCGTCACGATCGCCGACGGCGCCGCGATCGCGCAGCGGTACCTCGACGAGCGCGACCTGCGCGGGGTGGTCATCGTCGCGCACAGCAAGGGCGGGCTCATCGGCAAGCACATGATGGCGGTGAACGACACCTCGCACCGCGTCGGCCGCATGGTGGCGATCGCGTCGCCGTTCGGCGGGTCGGTGCTCGCGCGCTTCGCCCCGGTGAGCACGCTGCGGATCTTCCGCGCCACCGACCCGACGCTGTCGACCCTGGCGAAGAACCTCGCGCTCAATGCGCGCATCACGTCGATCTTCCCGGAATGGGATCCCATGATCCCGACACGCAGCGAGCTGCAGGGCGCGACGAACGTCGAGATCCCCGTCATCGGCCACTTCCGCATCCTGGTGAACCGGGCGGCGATGGGTGCCGTGCTCGACGCGGTCGATCCGGTGTAGAACCGCATCGTGACCCGGGATCAACGGCTGGTGCTCGTCATCGCCATCCTCGCCTCGTTCGTCGCGTTCCTCGACGGCTCGGTGATCAACGTGGCGCTGCCGGCCATCCGGGAGGAGCTCGGCGGCGGGCTGGCGACGCAGCAGTGGGTGGTCGACGCGTACCTCATCACGCTCGGCTCCCTCATCCTGCTCGCGGGCTCCCTCTCCGACGTGTTCGGCCGCATCGTCGTGCTGCGCGCCGGGCTCATCGGCTTCGGGATCGCCTCCGTGCTCATCGCGCTCGCCCCGACGCCCGAGCTGCTCATCGCGCTGCGGGCTGTGCAGGGGGTGGCGGGCGCCCTGCTCGTGCCCAGCTCGTTGGCGCTCATCATCTCCGAGTTCCGCGACGCCGCCCAGGCGAAGGCGATCGGCCTGTGGACCGCCTGGACGAGCGCGTCGTTCCTCGCGGGTCCGGTGCTCGGCGGCCTGTTCGTGGACCTGCTCAGCTGGCGGCTGGTGTTCGCCATCAACGTGCTGCCGATCGCGATCACCGTGTGGCTGCTGGTGGTGCTCGGCCGTCGCGACCGGCGCCGGGAGGGGGCGCGGGTGGATGTCGTGGGCGCGATCCTGGGCGTGCTCGCGCTGGGCGGTCCCGTCTTCGCCCTCATCGAGCAGGGCCGACTGGGCTGGAGCCACCCCGGCATCCTGATCCCGCTGATCGCCGGGGCCGTCGCCCTCGCCGCGTTCCTGTGGTGGGAGCGCCGCACCCCGCAGCCGATGCTGCCGCTCGGGCTGTTCCGCAACCGCAACTTCGCCTGGGGCAACCTGGCGACGACGTTCGTCTACGCCGCCCTGTCGCTCGGGCCGTTCGTGCTCACGCTGTTCCTGCAGCAGCAGGCCGGATACCCGGCCACCCTGGCGGCGCTCGCGACGCTGCCCGTGTCGCTCGGCAACGTGCTGCTCTCCGGCTGGTTCGGATCGCTCTCCGGCCGATACGGACCGCGGCTGTTCATGACGCTCGGGCCGATCATCGCCGGACTCGGCTTCCTGCTCTTCCTGTCGGTGCGCTCCACCGACGTCGACTACTGGTGGCAGGTGCTGCCGGGCGTGCTGGTGTTCGCGTTGGGACTCTCGATGACGGTCGCGCCGCTCACCTCGGCGATCCTCGGCTCCATCCCCGAGACCGAGGCGGGCATCGCGTCCGCGGTGAACAACGCGGTCTCCCGTGTCGCCGGACTCGTCGCCATCGCGATGGTCGGGGTGATCGTGGCCGGGACGCTCGACGTCGACGGGCTGCACCGGGTCGTGATCGCGGCCGCGGCGCTGTTCATCGTCGGCGGGCTGGTCTCGTTCGCCGGCATCCGGAACCCGAAACGCCAGGGCAGTTCGGCGGCACCGGTCGAAACCGCGTAGAATGGCGCCAAGCACCCCGTAGGACCACCGGTCGCTCTCGACCGGGTCTGGCTTCCGGCGGTGCGGCATCGGGCGGGACCTCCGTCGATGAGATCGGCTACCGTTCCCGGCAGCATCGCCGGGGCGAGGAGAAGACGTGGCATCACGGCAGCGTTCACGGAGCGCGCAGAGCTCGGGCGGCGGCTCCCGCCGGCGCACCAGGCCCGGCGACGACGTCGGCGTCATCCCCGTGCTCGCACGAGTGGCTCGCGAGGTCGAGTCCGCCGTGCAGAAGGGGCCGCTCAAGCCCAACAACCGGGCCCGCTTCCAGGTCGCGGCGCTGCTGCTGCGCGAGGAGCGCGCCCGCGTGAAGACCGACCCGACGCTGAGCGACGCGGAGCGCCTCGGCGAGCAGAAGCGCCTCGACGGGCTGGCGGGCATCCTGGCGAAGACCGCCGCCCGCGACACCAGCCTCATCGCCATGCTCGCCGACGACGCCCCGGTGACCGCGGCCGCCCGCGCCCTGCGGCGCGACCTGCTGCTCGCCGCCGGCGTCGAGCTCAGCCCCGACGAGCTCGTCATCGCCACCGAGCCGAAGCCGGTGGACAAGCAGGTCGAGAAGCAGGTGGTGCCGCAGTCGGTGCGCCAGCTGCAGATGTCCAACCCGTTCCTGGCACCCGACTTCAGTCTCGCGCAGCAGCAGCCGGTGGTCACCAACCGCCTGGCGAACTGGGAGCTCATCGAGCCGCTGTTCCGCTCCTTCGAGCAGGGCGCCGGCGGCGGTGCCGCCACCATGGAGCTGCCCGAGGCCGACGGCCTGACCACGCGCGGCGACCTCGAGATGATGCGTCACCAGGCGCGCTTCGTCGAGGAGGTGCGCCAGGGGCACCGCACGTTCCTGCTCGCCGACGAGCCCGGTCTCGGCAAGACCGCGCAGGCGCTGCTCGCCGCCGATGCCGCCCGCGCGTTCCCGCTGCTGGTCGTGGTGCCCAACGTCGTCAAGACCAACTGGGCGCGCGAGGTCGAGCGGTGGATCCCGGGTCGCTCCGCCACCGTCGTGCACGGCGACGGCGAGGACGTCGACGCGTTCAGCGACGTCGTGATCGTCAACTACGAGATCCTCGACCGGCACGTCGGCTGGCTCAGCCGCTTCGGCTTCAAGGGCATGGTCGTCGACGAGGCGCACTTCATCAAGAACCTGAAGTCCGAGCGCAGCAAGCACGTGATGGCGCTCTCGAAGGCGATCCGCGCCACCTCGCCGAACGCGCTGTTCATCGCGCTCACCGGCACCCCGCTCATCAACTCCATCGAGGACTTCCGGGCCATCTGGCAGTTCCTCGGCTGGATCGACGACAAGAAGCCGCTGGCCAAGCTCATGGCGAAGCTCGAGGAGACCGGGCTCACCCCGGCCGATCCCGGGTTCTTCGCCGAGGCGCGGCGCGCCGTGGTCGAGATGGGCATCGTGCGACGCAAGAAGGTGGACGTCGCCGCCGACATCCCCGCCAGGCGCATCGCGGACATCCCGGTGGAGCTGGACGACGAGCTGGGCCGCTCGATCCGCGACGCGGAGGCGGCGCTCACCGCCCGCCTGCTGGACCGCTTCGAACGCCTGCGCGGCATCCGTCCGGACGCGGACGACGCGGACCTGATCCGCGCCGTCGCGCACGCCGATCTGGAGGAGTCGAAGGGCTCGAACTCCGGCGAGAACGTGTTCACCATGGTGCGCCGCATCGGCCAGGCCAAGGCCACCCTCGCCGCCGACTACACCGCGCAGCTCGCGCGGTCGGTCGGCAAGGTGGTGTTCTTCGCCAAGCACATCGACGTCATGGACGCGGCCGAGGAGCACTTCGCCCGGCTCGGCGTGAAGTCGGTGTCGATCCGCGGCGATCAGTCGCCGAAGGCGCGGCAGGAGGCGATCGACGCGTTCGACCAGGACCCCGAGGTAAAGGTCGTCGTGGCGTCGCTCATGGCCGCCGGCGTCGGGCTGAACCTGCAGGCCGCCTCGAACGTCGTGCTCGCCGAGCTGAGCTGGACGAGCGCCGAGCAGACGCAGGCCATCGACCGCGTGCACCGCATCGGGCAGGAGCTGCCGGTGACCGCGTGGCGCATCCTCGCCGCACACACCATCGACGTGCGCATCGCCGAGCTCATCGACTCGAAGGCCGGGCTCGCCGCCCGCGCGCTCGACGGGTCGGACGAAGAGGTCTCGGCGGAATCCAACGTGCAGGCCGAGGCTCTGGCCAGCCTGCTCCGAGACGCGCTGCACCAGCGCGACCTGCAGGTCGCGTGAGCCCCGGGCTGTCGCTGGTCGGGCCGTCGGCCAACGCGCTGCTGCGCGCCAGAACCGACGTGCGCCTGCGCAAGGGCCGGTTCGAGCTCGTCAACGAGTCGAGCACCTTCCACGACGCCCAGGTCTCCGATCTCGTCGCCGTGCACGACGCGCTCGAAGCCGTCGGCATCGAGCACCTCCTGGTGCGCCGCGACGACGACCGGCCGACCATCGCCGTCGACCACAGCCGGTTCGCGGAGGTGGAGCGCGCCCTCGCGGCCGCCTTCGCCGGCGAGCCGTTCTACTCCCGCGCGGACGGCGAGCAGCCGGTGCTCGTGGCCGACGGAGCGCTCGCCGACTCCCGCGACCCCAGAGTGCTGCGCCTGTACCGACCCCGGGCGTCGGCGACCGGCCGGCTTCGCTTCGGAGCGGCCGCGGGCATCCGTCTGGAGTTCTGGGACTTCGACGAGGAGCTCATCACAGCGCCCGCCGAGAACGCGCTCATGCGGCGCACCATGCCCCGCGCCGAGGCGGTCGAGGAGGAGGTCGAGCGTCACGGCCGGCTGTGGCGCACGCTCGACGGCATGTTCGACGTGCTGGCCAGCGACGTCACCTTCGAGATCGACATCGTCTTCTCGTGGGTCGACGGCAACTCGCCCGAGTACCAGCGCCTGCGGGCGCAGCGCATGCAGTCGGTGGTGGTCGGCGAGGGCGACGAGTCCGAGGCGCGCTTCCGCCAGATCGACGAGCTCAAGTACGCGCTGCGCAGCGTCCACACCTTCGCGCCGTGGATCCGCAACATCTTCATCGTCACCGACTCGGACCGCCCCGAGTGGCTCGCCGAGCATCCGCGGGTGCGCATCGTGCCCAGCGAGGAGTTCTTCGCGGACACCAGCGTGCTGCCGACGCACAACTCGCACGCGGTCGAGAGCCAGCTGCACCGCATCGACGGGCTGAGCGAGCACTTCCTGTACTCCAACGACGACATGTTCTTCGGGCGGCCGGTGCGGCCGGACATCTTCTTCTCCCCGGGCGGGGTGACCAAGTTCATCGAGGCGACGACCCGCATCGGGCTCGGCGACGCCCACCCGGCCCGCAGCGGGTTCGAGAACGCGGCCCGGGTCAACCGGCGGCTGCTGCACGAGCGCTTCGGGCGGGTCACGACCCGGCACCTCGAGCACGCGGCCACGCCGCTGCGGCGCAGCGTGATGGCCGAGCTCGAGGCGGCGTTCCCGGACGAGTTCGCGCGCACCGCGGCCAGCCGGTTCCGCTCGGCCTCGGACATCTCGGTCACCAACTCGCTCTACCACTACTACGCCCTCATGACCGGCCGGGCGGTGCAGCAGACCAGCGCGGCCGTGAAGTACATCGAGACCACGCTCGCGAACGCCCCGGCGGAGATGGACCGGCTGCTGCGCGAGCGCGACCAGGACTTCTTCTGCCTGAACGACGGCAGCTTCCCGGAGATCTCCGTGAAGCGCCGCACCCGCGCGGTGCGCCGCTTCCTCGACCGCTACTTCCCGATCCCCGCGCCGTGGGAGGTCGTCACACCGGCAGCGGGATCGGCATCGTCATCGGAGGCTCGGGAGCAACCGGCAGGTTGACCCGCTCCGGGATGCGGATGCCGGCGTCGGCGAGGCGGCGCCGCGTCTCGGCGGCATCCACCCAGTGCAGCGCCGAGTACTCGCCGACGGGCACCACCGAGTGGAGCACCGTGGTCGGGTACACGTGCACGAGGTTGAACGCCCGCGCCCCGTCGCGCCCACGGGTGCCGCCGACGGGCACGTTCAGATCCTGCGTGTAGCAGGTGGCGCTGGCGACCGACACGGGGATGCCCGCGAAGGTGCCGGTGGACGAGTAGTGCAGATGGCCGGCGATGATCGACCGCACGTCCGATCCCCACAGCACCTCGGCGAGCCCGCCCTGGTCGCGCAGCTCGACCGAGACGGCGAGGTCGAGCACGCTCGGCAGCGGCGGGTGGTGCATGGCGAGGATGGTGCCGTGCGGCGCGGGGGTCGACAGCTCCTCCGCGAGCCAGTCGAGCTGCGCATCCGACACCTCGCCGTGATGGTGGCCGGGCACGGTGGAGTCCAGGGCGATCACCCGCAGGCCGTTGACGTCGTGCACCCGGTCGACGGGCTTCGTGCTGGGGAACTCCCGCAGCAGCGAGGTCCGG
>DATMVL010000355.1:0-6015 GCA_035563175.1 Rhodoglobus sp.
GCAGCAGCTCCTGCATCAGTTCCCGCGTCTGGTGGTCGAGCGCGCCGAAGGGCTCGTCGAGCAGCAGGATCTCCGGGTCGTTCGCCAGCGCGCGGGCTAGGGCGGTGCGCTGCTGCATCCCGCCCGAGAGCTGGCGCGGCCAGTGGTTCTCGAACCCCCTGAGGCCGGTGCGGGCGATGAAGCGCGCCGCGATCTCACGCTGCTCCGCCTCCGGCACGCGGCGCTCCCGCAGGCCGAAGCGGATGTTCTGCTCGACGGTCAGCCAGGGGAACAGGGTATAGGATTGGAAGACCATGCCGCGGTCGGGGCCAGGGCCGGTGATCGGCGCCCCGTCGAGGAACAGCTCGCCCGCTGTCGGCCGGTCGAGGCCTGCGACGATGCGCAGCAGCGTCGACTTGCCGCAGCCGGAGGGGCCGACGACGGTGACGAACTCGCCGCGCTCGACCGTGAGGTCGACGCCGGAGAGTGCGACGGTGCCGTTGGGGAACGTCATCGCGACGTCCCGGAAGTCGAGGAGCGTGCCGGCGGTGGCGGGCGCCTCCGTGGGGGTGACGGTGGACATGGGACTCACCTCGATTCGAGGACGGGGGATGGGAGTGGGGCGGTCTCGGTGACCGTGACGCTGCGGGAGACGAGGCGGCCGCCGGCGATCACGTACCGGTCGGCAGGGGCGTTCGCCACGACATCCGAGAGGTTGCTGCCGCGCACCGCGAGCAGGTCGGCGCGGGCACCCGGCGTCGGGCCCGCCTCGGGCAGGCCGAGCACCGAGCGGGCGCCGGTCGTGACGGCGTGCACGGCCTCCTGCAGCGACAGGTGCCCGGCGGTGACGAGCAGCGACGCGGTCTCGAGCGCGTCGGAGCGGCCGACGGGGTTGAACGGGTCGCGCACGTTGTCGGCACCGGCGGCGACGCGCACGCCGGCATCCAGCAGCGCGCGCAGCGCGGTCAGGCCGCGCGGCGTCGAGACCGGGTCGTCCCAGCCCTGCAGGTACAGGTTCGTGATCGGCAGCGAGATGATGCCGATGTCGGATGCCCGTACCGCCTCCACCACCGGAGCGAGCTCGCCGGGGGCGAGCGTGCCGAGGCGCACGCAGTGGCCCGCCGACACGTTCACGGGCCAGTCGCGCACGATGCGCGCGAACTCGAGCAGCGTCGGGTCGCCGTGCAGGGCCTCGTCGGTGTGCAGGTCGACGGGCAGCCCGCGGTGCTCCGCGATCGCGAGCAGCCGGTGCAGGTCGGCGATCGGGTCGTCGGCGAGGTGGGGTGCGCCGCCGACCGAGTCGAGCCCGAGGTCGAGCGCCGCCTCGATGGTCTCGTCGGGGATGTCGGGGCCGGGCAGGGCGACGAGCTCCAGCTCCACGAGCCCACGCAGCCGCTCGCGCACGTTCACGAGCGCCCGGGCGCCGCGCAGCGGGTCGTCGCCGATCAGCATGTCGACGTGCGAGCGGATGGCCGTGGTCCCGTTGCGCAGCATGCCCAGCGCCGCGGTGAGCGCGCGCTCCTCGATGCTCTCGACGGACATCCCGACGGAGTAGGCCCGCCACGACTCGATCGCCCGCACCAGGTCGCCGGCGGGCGGTGCGATCAGGTCCCAGCTGAGCGCCTTGTCGAGGTGGGCGTGCGGCTCGGCGGGGGCCGGCAGCAGGATGTGGCCGGCCAGGTCGAGGTCGCCCTCGTGTGCGATACCGGCCGCGGGGCGCACCTCGGCGACGGTCGCGCCGTCGATCACGACGTCCACCAGGCTGCCGTCCGGCAGCGTGGCGCTGCGCAACAGGGTCAGCTGACGGGGGAGATCCATGGTGCCGCTTTCGTCGGGGATGCGCGGCCGCCGTTGGTCGTGCTCGGTGTCGGAGGTCCGACTGCACCGACGATAGGCACCCGCTGTTTCGGGCGTGTGACGCGGCCGTTTCCTCGTGTTTCGACGTGCGGTCGGCACGCGTCGGCCGTGATAGAGATGCAGACCATGAGCGCACTCGAGCACACCGCGTTCGACCTCGTCGTCACCGCCAGGGACGACTCGACCGAGGGGGTCGCGCTGCTGACGCTGGCCCGTGCGGACGGGTCGCCGCTGCCCCGGTGGCAGCCCGGCGCGCATGTCGACGTGCTGCTGCCCGATGGCGACGCGCGCCAGTACTCGCTGTGCGGTGTGCCCGGCGACGACGCGTACCGCATCGGCGTGCTGCGCGAGGCGGATGGCCGCGGCGGCAGCGCCTGGATCGCCGACACCGCGGAGCCCGGCACCGTCCTCCGCGTCGCCGGCCCCCGCAATCACTTCGAGTTCGTGCCCGAGAAGGGCACGCGGTACCGGTTCGTCGCCGGCGGCATCGGCATCACGGCGCTCGCGGCGATGCTGCGCTCGGCACGGACGGCCGGCGTCGACTACACCCTCGAGTACGCCGGGCGCTCGCGGTCGTGCATGGCGCTGCTACCCGAGCTGGTCGCCGAGCACGGCGACCGGGTGAACGTGTACGCCGCCGACGAGGGCGCCCGACTCGACCTCGACGCGATGTTCGCCGGGCTGCCGCCGTTCACCACCACCTACTGCTGCGGGCCGGCGAGACTCATCGACGCGGTCGAGGCGGCTGGCGCGGGCCGCACCGTCAAGGTCGAGCGCTTCGAGGCGAAGGAACTCGGGGCGCCCGTGCGGTCGGAGCCGTTCGAGGTCGAACTCGCCTTCAGCGGCCTCGAGCTCGAGGTGCCGCCCGACCGCTCGGTGCTGGACGTCATCGAGGAGGCCGGGGTGCTCATCCTCTCCAGCTGCAGGATCGGCACCTGCGGCACGTGCGAGACGAGGGTGATGGACGGCGAGGTCGATCACCGCGACTCGATCCTCACCGCTGGGGAGCAGGCGGCGAACGACGTGATGTACCCGTGCGTCAGCCGGGCCGTGTCGGACCGGCTGACGCTCGAGCTCTAGTCCTTCTTCGTCGGCTTCGGCGCGGCCAGCTGCGAGGCGGTGGATGCGGTGGTGCGCTGCAGCGACCGGGCGGCGCGCTTCATCCGCTTGGTCGCCGCCTCGGCATCCTTCTTCTCCTGGGCGGCCTTCTCCTCCGGATCGGGCTCCTTCACACCGGTGCGCAGCTCGCGGCCCTCCCGGACGTCCTTCTCGTGCTGCACCTCCTTCTTGTCGCTCACCTTCGTGTCGCGCGGCGGCAGCTGGATGTGCTCCTCGGCCTCGATGCCGCCCTGCAGCTGGCGGCCGCGCTCGAGTTCTGCGTCGAGCTCGGCGCCGAACAGCAGGGCGAGGTTGGTGATCCAGATCCACAGGAGGGCGACGATCACACCGCCGATGGAGCCGTAGGTCGCGTTGTAGTTCGAGAAGTTCGCCGCGTAGAACGCGAAGGCCGCCGAGGCGAGGATCCACACCACGATCGCCAGCAGCGCGCCGATGCTCATCCAGCGGAACTTCGGCTGCTGCACGTTCGGGGTGGCGTAGTAGAGCACCGCCACGACGAGCACGACGAGCCCCAGCAGGATGGGCCAGCGCACGATGTTCCAGACCACGAGGAACGTCTCGCCGAGGCCCAGCGCCTGGCCGATGTTCTCGGCGATGGGTCCGCTCAGGGTGAGCATGAGGGCGGCGATGACGGCGACGACGACCGCGAGCACGGTGACCGCGAGGGTGGTCGGCCGCAGCTTCCAGAACGGGCGCCCCTCCTGGATGGAGTAGATGCGGTTCATCGCGCGGGCGAAGGCGCCGACGTAGCCGGAGGCCGACCACAGCGCACCGACGACACCCGTGACGAACGCGAACCCGGCCGCCGGCGACGAGGCGAGGTTCGAGATCGGCTCGCGGATCGCGCCGAGCACGTCCGGCGGCACCAGGCCGCCGATGAGGTCGAGCAGCGACTCGGTGGTGCGTTGCGGGTCGCCGAACAGGCCGATGATCGAGACGAACGCGAGCAGGGCGGGGAAGATCGCGAGCACCGCGTAGTAGGTCAGCGCCGCGGCGAGATCGGTCGCCTGGTCGGTGCCGAACTCTCGCGCCGTCTTCTTGAGCACGTAGAGCCACGAGCGCTTCTTGATCTCGGGCAGCTCGTCGGGCTTGCGAGGATCCTCCGGATCCACAGCAGTGTTCTCACGCTGCGACGCGTTCTGTCCTTCTTCTCTCGCCATGCTCCACGGTAGGCACGGCGCCCCGGGGTACACGGAGGGCTTGACTCAGCGCATGCGCTCGCGCAGTCGGGCGACGAGCTCCTCCTCGTCCGCGTTCACGAGCCGGTAGTCGCGCACCACGACGCGGCCGGCCACCACGACGTGCCTCGGGCGCCGACCAGGGGCGGCCCACAGCAACCCCGCCACCGGGTCGGCGACGCCCGCATCCGCGACCCCCGAGACGTCCCAGACGCAGAGGTCGGCGGCTGCGCTCTCGCCGAGGTGACCCAACTCCGCGCGGCCGAGCCCCGCCGCTGAGCCGGCCGTCGCCATGGCCAGCACCTGCCGGGCGGCGATCGGCGGGCCGACCAGGGGCGCCACCTGCATGGCGAGCCGGGCATCCGCCAGCAGATGCCCGGCGTCGTTGCTGCCGCCGCCCGAGGTGCCGAGGCCCACGGTGACGCCGGCGTCCCGCAGCTTCGCGACCGGGGCGATGCCCCAGCCCATCGGCAGGTCGCAACCGGGGGCGTGGGTGGCGGTGATGCCCACGGATGCCAGACGCGCGATCTCAGCGTCGGTCACGTCGCAGAGGTGGGCGAGCGTGACGTCCGGCTCGAGCCACCCCCACTCCTCGAGCAGCTCGAGCGGGCGGCGGCCGTAGCGCTCGGCGGCGACCCGCACGTCCACCTGCTCGTTGGACTGGGTGCGGCGCCGCAGCCCGTGCCGCGCGGCGACCTCGCCGAGCAGCTCGAAGCTCTCACGCGGGTCGCTGTGCACCCCGGCGGGGCCGACCGCGAGCTGCAGCATGCCGTCGGGGCTCACGCCGCGCTGCCAGTCGGCGGCGGGCATCGAGTCCGCCGCTTCTGCCGCCTCCCCGCGCTCCGAGGCGGCAGAAGTGGCGGATTCGGCGCCCTGGAAGGCGCGCACGATCGCCTCGGCCGAGGCCGCGGCATCCTGGGGGTCGTCGCGGGCGGCGCCGCGCACGAACACCAGCCGGCCGCCGAGGGCGCGGGCCGCGTCCGCGGTCGCCTGGGCGATATCGACGCCGTCGTCGCCCTTCGGCCAGGTGAGGTGATGGTCGGCGACCGTGGTCACCCCGCTGAGCAGGCCCTCGGCGACGCCGACCGAGGCTGCGGCGGACGCCAGCCCGGCATCCACGCCCGCTGCCGCGTACGCGGCGGCCATGGTCGGCAGCCAGTCCGACATCGGCACCCCGCGGGTGCCCGGCAGCGTGCGGAACGCGCTCTGCAGCAGGTGGTGGTGCGCGTTCACCAGCCCCGGGGTGACGACGCAGCCCGACGCGTCGAGCTCCTCGTCGTCGCCGGGCAGGTCGAGGTCGCCCGCCCGCTCGGTGTGCTCGTCGATCACGATGGCGAGGGCGTCGCGGATGCGCATGCTCCGGTTCTAGCAGCGCCGTGTATCGGCGGCGTTTCGGCTGCGCTCTCGTTCGCAATGCAGGCTGCGCCCGGCGTGTCGGCGCTGTACGACCGGGACGCGCCGGGCGCGGCCTGAATCGCGCACGCCGGGGCGCTGGAAACGCCGTCGAAACCCGCCCGTGCGACCCTTGGACCATGCACGAGCTCGCCGACCGCCTGCTGGCGGCGCACGACGCGGGTCGCCCGCTCGTCGTCGCGACCGCGGTCGAGGTCGCCGGCAGCGCGCCGCGCACCGTCGGGACGTCGATGGCGTGGGACGGCGCCGCGGTGATCGGCAGCATCGCCGGCGGCTGTGTCGAGGGCGCCGTGGTCGAGGTCGCGGGCGAGGTGCTCGGCGACGGCGTGCCGCGCACCGTCGAGTACGGCGTCGACGACGAGACCGCGTGGTCGGTGGGGCTCACCTGCGGCGGCCGGCTGCGGGTGCACGTCGAGGCATTCACCGACGCGCACGCGGAGGCGCTGCGGTCCGGCCGGCCGATCGAGGT
>DATMVL010000356.1:0-2792 GCA_035563175.1 Rhodoglobus sp.
GAACTTGACCACGTAGTCGATGCGGTCGCTGAGCAGGTCGGTGGCCTTGCCCTTGCCCTCATCGCCCCACTGGGCGCCGACGATCACGACTCCGGGCATGCGCTCCCTCTCCGAGACGAAGCCCCAGTCTATCGAGCGTGCCGGCGCACCCATTCGTGCATCACGATCGCGGCCGCCGCGGCGGCGTTGATGCTCCTGGTGGAGCCGTACTGGCGGATCTCCACGTGCTGCCCGGCAGCGGCGAGCGCCTCGGGCGTGAGGCCGGGCCCCTCCTGTCCGAACAGCAGGATGCACGCCCGCGGCAGCTCGGCATCCTGCACCGCCACCGCGCCGTCGAGATTGTCGACCGCGACGACCGGCAGGTCTCGCTCGGACGCCCAGGCGACGAGGTCGGCGACGGATGCGTGGTGCAGCACGTGCTGATAGCGGTCGGTGACCATGGCGCCGCGCTTGTTCCACCGCCGCCGCCCGACGATGTGCACGGCCTCGGCCGCGAACGCGTTGGCGGTGCGCACGATGGAGCCGATGTTGAGATCGTGCTGCCAGTTCTCGATGGCGACGTGGAACGGGAAGCGGCGCTCGTCGAGGTCGGCGCGGATGGCGTCGACGCTCCAGTACCGGTAGCGGTCGACGACGTTGCGCCGGTCGCCGTGCTCGAGCAGCTCGGGGTCGTAGCGCGGGTCGGTCGGCCGCTCGCCGGGCCACGGCCCGACGCCGTAGGGCAGCTCGACCTCGTCCACGCGGTTCAGCGTAGGGCTGTTAACCTCGGCCCATGCGCTGGACGCCCGACGGCCCGAACCTGGTGCTGCACGGCGACAACCTGGCGCTCACCGCGGCGCTGCCCGACGCAGCCTTCCGGCTCATCTACCTCGACCCGCCGTTCAACACCGGCCGCGCTCAGCGGCGGCAGAGCACGACGACGAGGGCGAGCGCGGAGGGCGGCCGCATCGGGTTCAAGGGCCGCAGCTACGAGACGGTGAAGGGGGCGCTCACCGGCTACGACGACCGGTTCGGCGACTACTGGGCGTTCCTCGAGCCGCGCCTCGAGGAGGCGTGGCGGCTGCTCGACGACCGCGGCACGCTCTACCTGCACCTGGACTACCGGGAGGCGCACTACGCGAAGGTCGCTCTCGACGCCCTGTTCGGCCGCGAGTGCTTCCTCAACGAACTGATCTGGGCCTACGACTACGGCGCGCGCGCGAACCGGCGCTGGCCGGCGAAGCACGACACGATCCTGGTCTACGTGAAGGACCCGAAGCGGTACCACTTCGACAACGCCGCCGTCGACCGCGAGCCGTACATGGCGCCGGGGCTCGTCACGCCCGAGAAGGCGGAGCGCGGCAAGCTGCCCACCGACGTGTGGTGGCACACCATCGTGTCGCCGACCGGCAACGAGAAGACCGGCTACGCGACCCAGAAGCCGGTCGGCATCCTGCGGCGGATCGTGCAGGCCTCGAGCACCCCGGGCGACTGGGTGCTCGACTTCTTCGCCGGCAGCGGCACCACCGGCGCGGTGGCCGCCGAGCTCGGGCGCCGGTTCGTGCTGGTGGACGAGAATCCGGATGCCGTGGCGGTCATGCGCGGCCGGCTGCCGCCCGCCACGGTCTTCGCCTGACCCGCGCTCAGTAGCATGGGCGCATGAAGACCCGGGCTGAGGTGGAGTGCTGGCTCACCGACATGGACGGCGTGCTCGTGCACGAGAACAAGCCGATCCCGGGCGCGAGCGAGCTGCTCGAGCAGTGGCGCAACGAGGGGCGCCCGTATCTGGTGCTCACCAACAACTCGATCTTCACCCCACGCGACCTCAGCGCGCGGCTGCGTGCTTCCGGGCTGATCGTGCCCGAGGAGTCGATCTGGACCTCCGCGCTGGCCACCGCCGACTTCCTGCAGTCGCAGATGCCCGGCGGCAGCGCATTCGTGATCGGCGAGGCCGGCATCACCACCGCCCTGCATGAGGCGGGATTCGTGATGACCGAGACCGACCCCGACTACGTCGTCGTCGGCGAGACCCGCAACTACTCGTTCGAGGCGATCACCAAGGCCATCCGGCTCATCGGCTCGGGGTCGCGGTTCATCGTCACGAACCCCGACGCCACCGGCCCGAGCTCGGAGGGGCCGCTGCCGGCCACCGGCGCGGTGGCGGCGCTCATCACCAAGGCCACCGGCAAGCATCCCTACGTCGTCGGCAAGCCGAACCCGATGATGTTCCGCTCGGCCATGAACAAGATCGGCGCCCACTCCGAGAACACGGGCATGATCGGCGACCGCATGGACACCGACATCGTCGCGGGCATCGAGGCCGGGTTGCACACGATCCTCGTGCTCACCGGCATCAGCGACCAGGTCGAGATCGACCGCTACCCGTTCCGGCCCGACGAGATCATCGACAGCGTCGCCGACCTGCTCGCGACCGAGCCGCTCGAGACCGACCAGTTCTAGGGCTTCAGCCCGAGGTCGTCCAGCCCGATCGCCGCGAGGTACCGGTAGCCGGCCGCCTCGATGCGCTCGCGGGCGCCGGTGCTGCGGTCGACCACGACCGCGACGGCGGCGATCTCGGCACCGACCTTCTCGAGGGCCTCGATCGCCTTCAGCGGCGAGCCGCCCGTGGTCGAGGTGTCCTCGAGCACGATGACGCGCTTGCCCTGCAGGTCAGGCCCCTCGACCTGCTTGCCGCGGCCGTGGTCCTTCGGCTCCTTGCGCACCACGAAGGCGTCGTAGCCGGCGTCGCGTGCGGCGCCCTGGTGCAGGATCGCTGCCGCGATCGGGTCGGCGCCCATGGTGAGGCCCCCGAC
>DATMVL010000357.1:0-2683 GCA_035563175.1 Rhodoglobus sp.
GTTCCCGCAGCGCGTACATCGCCGCGGACCCCGAGGAGCAGGCCGCGGTGACGGCCCGGGTCGACGCGGTGCTCGACGGCGTCGGCGGCGAGCGCTTCGCGCTGCCGTACCGCACCCACGTCTACCGGTCGGTGCTGCAGCCGGACAGGGCGTACGACCATGCGCTGCACGGCGTCAAGCGCGGGTGGTGGCGCGGTGCCGTCGCGATCGTGTCGTTCCTCGTGCTCTTCCTCGGCGTCAACACCGTGATCGGCGGCATCGGGTTCGCCATCGACGCCGTTCTCGGCAACACCGACCTCGAGCAGCTCGAGCAGGGGGTGGTGCCGCTCACGCCGATCGTGATGCTGGCGAACAACCTGTCGCTCGCCGCCGCCATCCCCATCGCCTGGCTGCTGCAGTGGGCGTTGTTCGGGGTGCGGCCGCGGTTCCTCAGCTCGGTGATCGGCGGCTTCCGGTGGCGATGGATGCTGCGGCTCGCGATCGTCATCGTGCCGGTCTGGGCGGTGTACGTCTCGCTGAGTCTGCTCGGCGCCACGGAGCTGCAGTTCGACGGCACGGTGGTCGCGGTGATCGTCATCACCCTGCTCACGACGCCGTTCCAGGCGGCGGGCGAGGAGTACGGGCTCCGCGGCCTGGTGCAGCGGTCGGTGGGCTCGTGGTTCGCCGGGCCGCGGGTGGCGTTCGTGGTCTCCACCGCGATCTCGGCGATCGTGTTCGGCGCACTGCACTTCGCCGGCGACCCGTGGCTGATCGCGTACTACGTGATCTTCGGCGTCGCGATGTCGATCGCCGCGCACTTCACCGGCGGCATCGAGGCGTCGGTGCTCATCCACGCCACCAACAACGTGCTGCTCTTCGTGGTCGCCGCGGTGCTCGGCCAGCTCGCGGCCGGCATCGACCGCAGCGCCGGTACCGGCGGTCCGTTCATCCTGATCCCCACCCTGCTCGTGCTCGCGGCCGCCCTCTTCGCCGCGTGGCGGGCGCGGCGCACCGGCGTCGTGCGCAGGGCGCCCTCGCCGCCCGCCACCTAGGCGCCGGTAGGCTGGACCCCCGTGGCACTCACCATCGGCATCGTCGGCCTGCCCAACGTCGGCAAGTCCACCCTGTTCAACGCGCTGACCAAGAACACGGTGCTGGCGGCGAACTACCCGTTCGCGACCATCGAGCCGAACGTCGGCGTGGTCAACCTGCCCGACCCCCGGCTGCAGGTGCTGGCCGACCTGTTCTCGAGCGAGCGCATCGTGGCCGCACCGGTGTCGTTCGTCGACATCGCCGGCATCGTGAAGGGCGCCAGCGAGGGCGAGGGGCTGGGCAACCAGTTCCTGGCGAACATCCGCGAGGCCGATGCGATCGCGCAGGTGGTGCGCGGCTTCGAGGATTCGGATGTCGTGCATGTCGACGGCGCCGTCGACCCCGCCTCCGACATGGCGACCATCAACACCGAGCTCGCGCTCGCCGACCTGCAGACCCTCGAGAAGGCGATCGCCCGGTACGAGAAGGAGGTCAAGGGCCGCAAGCTCGAGCCGGCCGTGCTGCAGGCGGCCCTCGACGCGAAGGCCGCGCTCGACGCCGGCACCCCGCTCTCGGCCACCGGCATCGACATCTCGCTCATCAAGGAGCTCGGGCTGCTGACGGCCAAGCCGTTCATCTACGTCTTCAACGTGGATGAGGCGGTGCTGACGAACGAGGAGCGCAAGCGCGAGCTGGCGGCCCTGGTCGCACCCGCGGAGGCGGTGTTCCTCGACGCCAAGCTGGAGTCGGAGCTCATCGACCTGGAACCCGATGACGCCGCCGAGCTGCTCGCGTCGACCGGGCAGGAGGAGTCGGGCCTCGACCAGCTCGCCCGCGTCGGCTTCGACACGCTGGGCCTGCAGACCTACCTCACCGCGGGCCCCAAGGAGTCGCGGGCGTGGACCATCGGCAAGGGCTGGAAGGCCCCGCAGGCCGCCGGCGTCATCCACACCGACTTCGAGAAGGGCTTCATCAAGGCCGAGGTCATCGGCTTCGACGACCTCGTCGCCGCCGGGTCCGTCGCGGAGGCCCGCGCCAAGGGCAAGGCCCGCATCGAGGGCAAGGACTACGTCATGCAGGACGGCGACGTGGTGGAGTTCCGCTTCAACGTGTAGGTCGCTTGACGCGAGGCGTTCGCAGCGCGGGGCGAGTCACGAGCGAGGTGCTCGAATCGTTCGCCCGTGGTCAGGGCTGAGGCCGACTACATCAGGTCCGGATGCCCGGGCGGCGGCCCCGCGGCCCCGTCGCGTTCATCGATGCCCGACTGGCGGAGCGCGACGCCGACCGCGCAGGTCACCGAGGCGAGCAGGATGCCGGGAGCGTCGCCGACGTCGATGCCGCCCAGCCCGATCGACAGGGCGTACGCCGCCGTCGCCCCGGCGCCGATCACGGTGAGCCCGCCGCCGAGCAGCTCCCGCCGCGAGCGGGCCGCGTCCATGAGCCCTCGCACGGCCTCACGGCGCGGCAGCACCTGGCTCATGAGGGTTCCACGGTCGCCGTCGCATCGCTGACTTTGAGGCCGTAGCGGGCCGCCACACCGGGCAGCTCGCGCAGGCCGGCGTCGAGGGCCCGCTGGATCGCGCCCTGCTCGTCCTCCCCGGCGCCCAGCCGCCGCACCGCGGCCGGATCGGTGACCTCGACGGTCAGTTCGGCGTTCACTCGATAGCTCGTC
>DATMVL010000358.1:0-2899 GCA_035563175.1 Rhodoglobus sp.
CGTGCTGCCGCTCGCCCCCGACGCGCTGTCGCGTGTCGCCGTGATCGGTCAGCTGGCCGACAGCAAGCGCGACACGATCGGCCCCTGGGTGTTCGAGCACGAGACCGCCGAGAGCGTCACCATCCTCGAGGGCCTGCGGGCCCGGTTGGGGGATGCGGTGCAGGTCGACTTCGCGCCCGGCGCGGGCATCCCGTCACGTCTGGTCCCCTCGCCGTTCGACCGGATGGACCCGACGGTGACCGAGACCCCGGACGATCACGACGACGACGCCGAGATCGCCCGCGCGGCCGAGCTCGCGGCCGCAGCCGACGTGGCCGTCGTCGTGATCGGTCAGCGGCAGAACCAGATCGGTGAGTCGGCCTCCGCCAGCACGCTGGAGCTGCCGGGTCGTCAGCTCGAGACACTGCAGGCGGTCGCCGCAACCGGTACGCCGGTCGTCGTGGTGGTCATGTCGGGTCGTCCACTCGACCTGCAGTGGGCTGACGAGCACGTCGGCGCCATCCTCGAAGCCTGGTATCCGGGCACGCGCGGCGGCGACGCCGTCGCGTCCGTGCTCGTGGGCGACGTCTCGCCTGCCGGCCGGCTGCCGTTCACCTGGCCGAGGCACGTCGGGCAGGTGCCGCTCGTCTACGCGCACTACCGCACGTTCTCGCCCGACGACCAGGATCGCCGCTACTGGAACGACCCGAGCTCGCCGCTCTACCCCTTCGGGCACGGGTTGTCGTACGCCGAGTTCGAGTACTCGTCGCTCACCGTCGACCGCCCGACGATGGCGGTCGGCGAGACGGCGCGGGTGAGCGTCGAGGTCCGCAACGTGTCGCAGGTGCCCGGCGACGAGGTCGTGCAGCTCTACGTGCACCAGCGGTACGGCACGTCCGTCCGCCCTGTACGCGAGCTCAAGGGCTTCGAGCGGGTCTCGCTGCAGCCGGGGGAGCAGCGCACGGTCACGTTCGAGCTCGGGCCCGACCAGCTGCGCTACTGGAGCGCCATCCCGCGCGATCACGTGCAGGATGCGACGGTGCTCGACGTGTGGGTCGGGGGCTCCTCGACCGCGACGCTGGCCGCGGAGCTCGAGGTCACGGAGCGTTGACGGTCGTGGAGGTGGCCACCCGGGACCACGTCGTCGAGGGCCGGCACGGCAGCGTGCCCGTGCGCGAGTACCGGGCGAGCGGCCCCGAGGAGGCGGCCACTCCGCTGCTGTGGATCCACGGCGGCGCGTTCTTCGGCGGCGGGCTGGACCAGCGTGAATCGGATGCCGTGGCGCGCGCCATCGCCGCCGACGGCCGGCCGGTCGTCGCGGTCGATTACCGACTGGTGCCGCGCCCGAACTTCCGGGGCCCGCTGCGGATCGCGCCGTCCGTGAACCGGCATCCGGTCGCGATCGACGACTGCGAGGATGCGTTCACCTGGTTCGAGCAGCGGATGGGCCGGCCCGCCGCGATCGGCGGCGCCAGCGCCGGCGCCTTCCTGGCGACCTCGGTGACGCAGCGCCGCAGGACCGGCCCGGACTCGAGCCCGACCGCTCTGGTGCTGGTCTACGGCGTGTTCCACGCCGCGCTGCCGCCGCTCTCCGATGCGCTGCGCGCGAGGGTGCGCGGCATCCACGGGGTGCTCCAGTTCCGGCCGGACACCGTGCACCGCATGAATCTGAATTACGCGGGCAGCGAGGAGGTGCTGCACGACCCGGCCACGTTCCCCGCGACCGGGCCGCTCGATCGCCTGCCGCCGACGCTCATGCTCGACGCCGACCGCGACACGCTCCGCGCCTCCGGCGAGGCGTTCAGGGATGCGCTGCGCGCGGCGGGCGTGCCGCTCACGTCGTCCTACCTGCCCGGTTCCACCCACGGCTTCCTCGACCGGCCGCAGCGACCGTACTTCGCCGAGGGGATCCGCACCATCCGGGAGTGGCTGACGCGCTCCGTCGGGTGAGTCACTGCACCGACCATCCTCCGTCCGAGGCGAGCACGACGCCGTTGACGTTCGAGCTGTCGTCGCTCAGCAACCAGCAGATGGATGCGGCGATCTGCTCGGGAACGGCGACCGGCGGGATCATCTGCAGGAACGGCCCGAGCCGGCTCTTCGAGAACTCGGACTGGAAGTCGCCCTCGATCCCCGTCGCCACCGGGCCGGGAGCGATGGCGTTCACGCGGATGCCGCTGGGGCCGTAGAGGAAGGCGGCGCTCTTCGTGATCCCGACGACGGCGTGCTTCGAGGCGGTGTAGGCCGTGCCTGCGGCGTTGCCGCGGAGGGCTGCCTCGGAGGCGACGTTGACGATCCCGCCTGCGCCGGCCTCGAGCATCGCCGGCAGCACCGCGCGCGACAGCTTGAAGATGCCCTCGACGTTCACCCGGAACACCCGCTCCCAGACCGCGTCGGTGACCTCGTGCAGCGGCAGCATGCCGTCCATGACGCCGGCGACGTTCGCGAGACCGTGTACCCGGCCCTCCGCCGCGGCGAGGATCGACGTGATGCCGGCCTCGTCGGTGATGTCGGCGACGACGGGGACGAGCGCGCCGTCGGCCACCTCCGCCGCGGTCGCCTCGAGTCGCTCGCGGGCGACGTCGACTCCGATGACGCGTCCGCCCTCGGCGGCGATGCGCATGGCCGTCGCGCGGCCGATGCCTGAGGCCGCACCGGTCACGATCACGGTCCGGCCTTCGAACCGGGCTGCGTGCGGCGCGCTCGGGGCATCCGCGGCGGCGAGCTCCTCTGCGGAGACGCCGGGGTTCGCCTGGGCGACGGCGGCATCCACGAGCTGCTGCGGGAACCGGCCACCGCTCATCGACACGAGCGTCTGCAGGGGCAGGTTCTGCACCGGCGCGAGCGCCGCCTCGTCTTGACCGCCCTGCGCGAGCAGCCCACGCAGCACGGGTCCTCCGCTGGGATGCGCCAGCCATTC
>DATMVL010000359.1:0-3795 GCA_035563175.1 Rhodoglobus sp.
CCGTGATCGGGTCCCCGCCGTTCCAGGCGCCGCCCACCCCGGTCTGGGCGCGGTCGACCTGCTGGCGCAGCACGTAACCGTCGTCGGTTGCGAACGCCTCGAAGGCGCCGTTGCGGTCCCAGGTGTAGAGCGGGATGGCCCCGGTGTCGCCACCGCGCGACTCGATGAACGACTCGGTGCCCTCGTACCCGCCGCCCTCGGCGACGACCGGAACCTCGCGGTCGCTGTAGTCGAAGTCGTCGGCCCAGAGCACGCCGCGACCGGGGTCGGCGTCGAGCACGGTGCGCTCGCCGTCGACCGGCAGCGGGGTGGTCCAGCCGGCATCGCCGCTCTTGTCGAGCGAGGTGACCGTCGCGACCGAGAACGGGGCGACCGTCACGACGTACTCGCCGCGGTCATCCGCGGTCACGTCGGCGACGAGCTGCTTGTAGTTCGCGTCGAACGCCTCGCCGTCGTCGGCGGCGCGGGTCTCCCACACCTGCAGCGGAGCGCCGCCCAGGTCGAAGCCGACCGGGGTGATGCGGTAGGTCTGCGCCACCTCGGAGTCGTTGACCACCACGGTCGAGAAGTCGGAGCCGTCGGGCGCCGCCATCGTCAGATAGTTCGGCTGCCCGTTGCGGCCGACCACCGGGTTGGTGCCCGTCGCGGTGGAGGCCGACGCACCCGGCAGCACGCGCCAGATGCCCTCGGTGTTCTCCTCGTTCTCCCATCCGGTCTCGGCGAAGCTGCTGAAGTGCTGCAGCACCGCGAGACCGGCGTCGTAGTGGATGTAGCCCGACCACGGGTCGCGCGCGCTCACCAGCTCCTTGAAGGAGTACTGCCCGCCCTCGAAGAACGACGCGATCGCCGGCTGGTAGATGAAGTGCGTGCGGCGCGACATCACGAAGCCCTTGATGATGGTGTTGCCCATCTCGAGCGAGCTGCCGGTGCCGCCGAGGCCGGTGCCGGGCACCGTCGGGTCGGCGACGTTGTTGTTCGGCCGGAACGCGGAGTTGCTGAACGTGGCCTGCGCCTCGCTGTTCCAGATCTCCTCGTCGAACTCCTCGGCCAGGCGGGTGAAGTTGCGCTGCCCGTCGTCGTTGGTGTTGTAGTGGAAGCCGCTGGCGTCCACGACCTCGCGGAGTTCCGCATCCGCCACCATCTCGTCGCCGAACGTGCCGGTGCCGACCTCGTCTGAGATGACGACCTTGATCTGGTTGAACAGCTCCTGCTCGCCGGGCTCGAAGCCGGTCGAGTCGTTCTCGACCCGGTTCGCGAACTCCTTCGTCCAGGCGAGGTCGGCGGTGTGCTCGTTCACGCCGGGGTTCACCCAGTCGACCATGTAGCCGTACTCGCGGTACGCGGCGAGGATCGTCTCCTTGTACCAGTCGTAGATCTTGTCGTTCGTGTTCGCCCAGGCCGGTGCGTTCCAGCGCAGGATGCTGACCTGCAGGTCGGGGTTCAGCTTCATGGCGTCGGCCGCGAGCTGGAATCCGGGATGCCGGGCCACGTTGGCGGGCTCGTCCTCCCAGCGCTTGGTGGCGACATCCGACCCCGTGGAGTTGTTGCGGTCGTTGCCCATCTCGATCTTGACGTGGTTCATGATCGGGTGCTCGCCGCCGAACATCACCTCGAGCAGCTGCGCGTACGCCTCGGGGTGCTCGGACTTGTAGTCCATGAGCACGGCGCTGGTGCTGTTCGCGCTCAGGATGCCGAAGCCCTTGAACGTGAGCCCGTGCAGGTTGTCGGCCGGGATGGTCGCGGCGTCGACGGTGATCGCGGTGCCGGGGCGCGGCTCCTCCGGCTCCTCGGGCGCGGGGCCCTCGATGGCCTCCTCGGCGTCGCCGCTCTCGACCGCGAACCAGCTCAGCACCGGGGCCTCGCCGGCGTCCCGCACGTAGGCGAGCTGCACATCCGTGGCCCCATCGGGGATGGTGAACGCGTCGGTCGCGACGAGGCGGCCGACCGTGTTCGGGGCGGTGTCGAGCTGCGCGCGCTCGAGCTTGATGCTCTCGGTGGCGCCGTTCACGGTGTAGCTGATGGTCGGCACCATGCCGCGGGTGCGCGCCTGGCCGCCGGTGTAGAACTCGAAGAAGCCGCTCGACAGCGTGTAGGTGCCGGGCTGCAGCGCGAGGCGGTAGGCGATCTGCGTGCCGTTGGTGCGCACGCCGAGCTCGTCCTTGCCGTAGCCGCTGAGCGTGGCCTCGTCGGCCGGGTTCGGGTCGCCGCCGGTCACGCTGAGCTTGAAGTTGTTGGTCGCGTCGCTGACCCAGCCCCACTCGCCGGCGAACTTCTGGTCCGGCACGGTGTTGGCGGTCTCGCCGAGGCTGGTGACCGCGTCGAACGCCTTCGAGTCGGTCATCAGGCTGGAGTACGGCCGGCCCTGCGAGTCGCCGCCGTGACCGGCGTCGACGAAGTACACGAGGGGATGCTCGGCAGGAGCCACCACCTCGACCCGGGCCGTGACGGCCTCGCCGCCGGCGGTGCCCTGCACCTGCACCGTGTCGTACGCCGTGGCGAACGTGGACGCGTCGAACGCCCACTCGACCGGCACGTCGCCGACGGTGTCGGGGAGGGAGGTCTCGGTGAGCTCGTCGGCTCCGAGATAGGCGGCGGCGAGGATGTCGCCCGGCGGTTCGTCGACCGCCATGGCCGGCGAGGCCGGCACGAGCAGAGCGCCGGTGAGCAGTGCCGCGAGCGCGCCGCGGATCGTGTGCTTCGTCATCGAAGTACAGACACCTCCATGTGCCACAGCGCCGCGAACCCGAATCGCGACGTCTTCACATGATGTTCGTTGTTGTTCTACTCCTTGTCAATATGATCGTTTTTGATCGTTTCGCGGATGCGCGTGCCGGTTCGACAGCGCCGAGCATCCGCCCCGCCTTCCGAAATGACGGAATCCCCGCTCCCGCTGCCGCAGAGCTCCGCGCCACTGCCGGCATTCGGCGACCAGGAATCCGTCATTTCGGAAGGGTGACGGATGCGGACTTGCCTCACCGCAGCGCGCCGCGCCACTCCCCGAGCACCCGCGCGATGGCGGCGCTCTGCGC
Organism: Rhodoglobus sp.; assembly: GCA_035563175.1. Taxonomy (GTDB): domain Bacteria; phylum Actinomycetota; class Actinomycetes; order Actinomycetales; family Microbacteriaceae; genus Rhodoglobus. Next base: position 3,030 of record DATMVL010000359.1, read on the forward strand.
CCACGGCATCTCGGGTGCCTCGACCCGCCCCTCGGCGAGCACCAGCGCGACGGCATCCGCCTCGGCGCCCATCGGCTGCACCGCCGGCACCTCCACGAACCGCCCGTCGACGACCAGCGCGGAGCCGCTCACGCTGCGACTCCCCCACACGTTAGGCACCTCGATCGTGCCGGCCTCGCCCTCGATGAGCGTGTGCACCGGCAGCTCGCGGGTGATCGACGTCTCGACCAGCGCCCGCGCGGCACCCGCGCGCAGGGTCGCCTCGGCGTGCTCGTCGACCGCGCTCACGGAACCCTCGGCCCGCACCACCTCGACGCCCGCGCCGAGCAGCCCCACCACGAGCGACACCGGGTACCCCCCGACGTCGAGGATCGCCCCACCCCCGAGCGCCGGATCGAACAGCCGCCCTCCGCGGGAGCCCGCCGCGAACCCGGACTGCGCCTCGACCCGTCGGATCGCTCCGACGTCGGGCAGGCGCCGCAGCAGCTCCGCCCACAGCGGCGTGAACCGGTACTTGTAGGCCTCGAGGAACGGACGCCGGGCCTCAGCCGCCGCCGCCAGCACGTGGTCGGTGCCCGCCGCATCCACGGTCACCGGCTTCTCGCACAGCACCGCCTTGCCGGCGGCGAGCGCGCGCAGCGCCAACTCGACATGGGTGGTGTGCACGGTGCCGATGTAGACCGCGTCGACGTCGTCGCGCTCGACGACGTCGTACCCGCCGCTCACGTCGGCGTCGTGCTCCCGGGCGAAGGCGGCGGCGCGCGCC
>DATMVL010000360.1:0-2442 GCA_035563175.1 Rhodoglobus sp.
CAGGGCCTCGCGCAGGGCGGTGGAGTAGGCCGCGCTGAGCTGAGTGCCGACATTGATCTTGCGGATGCCCGCCGCCACCGCCGCGCGCAGCGCCTCGTCCGGCACGCCCGACGACCCGTGCAGCACCAGCGGCACCGGCACCGCTGCGGTGAGCGCCGCGATGAGCGCGAGGTCGGGAGATGCTGTGCGGTCGGTCATGGCGTGCGACGTGCCGACCGCGACCGCGAGCCCGTCGACGCCGGTGGCCGCGACGAACGCGGCCGCCTCGGCCGGGTCGGTGCGCACCCCCGGCGCGTGGGCGCCGTCCTTCCCACCGATCTCGCCGAGCTCAGCCTCCAGCCAGAGACCGCGCTTGTGCCCCGACGCGGTGACCCGCGCGGTCTCGGCGAGGTTCTGCTCGTACGGCAGGGTGGAGGCGTCGAACATAGCCGACCCGAACCCGGCGTCGGCGGCCTGCAACACCAGGTCGGCATCCTCGCAATGATCCAGGTGCAGCCCCACCGGCACCCCCGCCCGCTCGGCGACCGCCCGGCACCCGGCCGCGATCGCCGACAGCCCACCGTGGAAGCGGATGGCGTTGTGGCTCACCGACAACAGCACCGGCGCACTCGACCGCTCGGCTCCCGCGACGATGCCCTCGGCGAACTCCAGCGTGATCACGTTGAACGCCGGAACCGGGTCGCCGCCCGCGAGCAGGTCGGCAGCGCCGATCAGCATGTCTCGACGTCGACGCCCACGGCCCGGAACCGGTCGAGCACGGCCGGATCGGCCTCTGCGTCGGTGACGAGACGGCTGACAGCGCTGATCGGCACCAGCCTGGCCGGTCCGCGCTGCGAGAACTTGCTGTGATCGGCGAGCATGATCAGCTGCGGCGCGCTCGAGGCGAGCGACCGGTCGGTCTGCGTCTCGCTCAGGTTGGTACCGGTCACACCCATGTCGGGGTCGATGCCGAACGCGCCGGAGAACACCTGGTCGATGCCGAACTCGTCGAGCCCTGCGATCGTCAGGTGCCCGAGCAGCGACATCTCGCTGCGGCGCAGCAGGCCGCCCAGCACCACGAGGTCGAGGTCGGGGTACTGCGACAGACGGTTCACGACCATGAGGCTGTTGGTGAGCACGGTGAGCCCGCGCTTGCCGGCGAGGAACGGCAGCATCGCCTCCGTCGTGGTTCCGCCCAGGATCAGCACGGTCGAATGGTCGGCGATGTGCGAGGCCGCCGCCGCCCCGATGCGGCGCTTCTCGTCGGCGAAGGCCACCTCTCGCAGGGGGCGGATCGGCTCGACGTCGTCGCCGCTGACGACCTCCGCACCGCCGCGCACCCGCTCCAGCAGTCCGCGGTCGCGCAGCTCGTTGAGGTCCCGGCGCACCGTCGACGTGCTGACCCCCAGGTGGCGGGCGAGCTCGTTCACCGAGCCCACGCCGTAGGCCCGGATGTAGTTCAGCAGTTCGCGCTGGCGCTTCGGCCCCAGCAGCGGTTCAGTAGCCTGCGGCACGGTCCACCTCGTTCAGGATCGGCCGGCCGTCGGCGAGACGGCCGAGGTTCTCGACCACGAGGTCGAGGGTCTGGGCATGGTACTGCGGGGCGAGCCCCGCGACGTGCGGCGTCATGAGCACGTTGGGCTCCCGCCACCACGGCGAGTCGGGCGGCAGCGGCTCGTCGTCGAAGACGTCGAGCGCGGCTCCCCCGATACTGCCGTCCCGCAGCCGGTGCAGCAGCGCCGACTCGTCGACGATACCGCCGCGGGCGATGTTCACCACGAGCGCGCCCCGCGGCAGCAGGTCGAGCTGCTCGGGCCCGATGAGGCCGCGGGTGAGCTCCGTGAGGGGCACCACCACGACGAGCACGTCGCTGCGCCGTAGCACCTGGGACAGCTCCGACATGGGGAAGACCTCGGTGCGGTCGGCTCCCGCGACCTGCCGACCGGTGTCGAACTTCTCGGCGGGCGGATCGGCTCCTGCTGTGCGTCTGACACCGAGCACGTGCATCCCGAACACGTCGGCGAGGCGAGCGATCTCGCGGCCGATGCGGCCGTACCCGATGATGCCCATCGTGCTTCCCCCGAGCTGACGGGGCGTGAGTCGTTCGAGCCGCTCGGCGTTCGTCGGCCAGGTGCGCCCGTCCCGATGCCGCTGCACCAGAGGGATGCGATGGGCCAGTTCCAGGGTCGCCATCAGCGCGTACTCGGCCATCGGCACCGGCGCGATGCCGCCGAGCGTGGCGATCGGCACCCCGGTCTGCCAGAGACCGGTCGCGCGCACGTGGTCGACCCCCGAGGTGTCGAGTTGCACGCAACGCAGCCCCGGCGCCTGCTCGGGGGTCGGGAACCAGTCGCTCGTGTGCAGCAGGTCGGTTCGCGACAGCACCCCGGCATCCACCGCCCCGCCGGACGCGCGATGGATCTCCACGTCCGGCATCCGCCGGCCCAGCTCGGCGAACCAGCT
>DATMVL010000361.1:0-5477 GCA_035563175.1 Rhodoglobus sp.
GTGCGGCGGCCGAGCAGGAACGCCTGCGGCTTCTCGAACCATCCGCCGACGATGCGGCCGAAGTCGTCGTCGACGAACGGCACCAGCCAGCCGCCGCGGTCGAAGCCGCCGCTACGGTCCTCCTCCGGGCCTCCCGGACCCTGGATGACGCCGTCGAGGGTTATGAACAGGTTGACCGTGAGCTCCATGGGGATTCCTCTCTCTCACCACGGCGTCGAACGGCGGCGCCCCGGATCGACACTCACCGCGAATCCAGCGCCGCCTCGTACAGCTCCCGCTTGCCGAGACCGGTCTGCGCCGACACCTCCGCTGCGGCGTCCTTGAGCCGGATGCCGCCGGCTGCGAGCGCATTCACCCTCGCGACCGCGGTCGGCAGGTCGGCCACCGCAGGCGGAGCCCCCGCCACGACGAGCACGATCTCGCCGCGCGCGCCCTCGGCGAAGCGCTCCGCGAGCTCCGCTGCGGTGCCGCGCACGACCTCCTCGTGCAGCTTCGTCAGTTCGCGGCATACCGCCACCCGCCGCTCGGATCCGAACGCCTCGGCGACGTCGGCGAGTGCGGCGCCGATCCGGTGCGGCGATTCGAAGAACACCAGCGTGCGCGGCTCGGACGCCAGCGCCCGCAGCGCGGGCAGCCGACCCTTTCGCGGAAGGAAACCCTCGAACGCGAACCGGTCGGTCGGCAGCCCCGAGACGGCGAGCGCTGCGAGCACGGCGCTCGGGCCGGGGATGACGCTCACCGTCACACCTGCTGCGGCGGCGGCGACCACGAGGGGGAAGCCGGGGTCGCTGATCGCCGGCATCCCGGCGTCGCTCAGCACCAGCACATCCGTCGATCCGGCCAGCTCGACGAGCTCGCCGGACCGCTCGGTCTCGTTGTGCTCGTGCAGGGCGATCAAGCGCGGCCGGTTCTCGACGCCGAGCGCCCGCAGCAGGTGCACCGTGGTGCGGGTGTCCTCGCTGGCGATCACCTCGGCGTTGCCGAGCGCCTCGACGAGGCGGGGGGATGCGTCGCCGAGGTTCCCGATCGGCGTCGCGGCGAGGATGATCACCGGTCCATCCTCGCAGCCGCCTAGCATCGAGGGCGTGACCGCGCCCCAGACCGTCCTGCACGCGGCGGAGCGACGGGGGTCGAGGCTGGACCGCTGGTGGGGCGACCGGTCCGAGCGCACCCGCCGCGTCGTCCGCTGGGCCGCTCCGGCGGGCGTGGTCGCGCTGGCTGCGGCGGCGAGGCTCTGGAACCTCGGGTACCCCGACGTGCTCGTCTTCGACGAGACCTTCTACGTGAAGGACGCGTGGACCCTCTCCCAGAACGGGTACGAGTCCAGCTGGACGGGCGACGCCGACGCCGCTTTCAACGCCGGCGACGTCAACGGCTTCACCGACGAGCCCTCGTTCGTCGTGCATCCGCCGCTCGGCAAGTGGCTCATCGCGCTCGGCATGCTGGCGTTCGGGCCGAACCCGTTCGGCTGGCGCATCGCGGTCGCGGTCGTCGGCGTGCTCGCGGTGGTGCTGCTGATGATGATCGCGCAGCGGCTCACCGGCTCGCGGCTGCTGGCGACGATCGCGGGCTTCCTGTTCGCGATCTCGGGCAACGCGATCGTCATGAGCCGGGTGTCGCTGCTCGACTCGTTCCTCATGTTCTTCGCGTTGCTCGGCGCCGGCGCGGTGCTGCTCGACCGGGAGCAGAGCGCCGCCCGGCTCGCGCTCTGGAGGTCGAGGCACAGCTCGGACTGGGGGCCGGCGCTGTGGTTCCGCCCGTGGCTGGTCGCCGCCGGCGCCGCGTTCGGCGCGGCCGCCGCGGTCAAGTGGAACGGCCTGTACTTCCTCGCCGCGTTCGCGGTCTACACGCTCGTGGTCGACGCCGTCGCGCGGCGGCGGGCGGGCATCCCGTTCTGGTTCACCGGTACGGTGCTGAAGCAGGCGCCCGTCAGCTTCCTGCTCACGGTGCCGGCCGCGATCACGGTGTACCTCGCGAGCTGGACCGGGTGGTTCGTCACCGACGGCGGCTACGACCGCGACTGGGCGCAGCAGCCGGGCAACGCCTGGACGGGCGCGCTCTCCTGGGTGCCCCTCCCGCTGCAGAGCCTGTGGCACTTCGAGACGTCGGTGTACGCGTACCACGTCGGCGAGAACCGGCCGCACCCGTACCAGGCGAACCCGCTGACCTGGTTGCTGATGGTGCGGCCCACCAGCATGTTCTACGAGTCGGTGGATGACGGGGCGGCCGGCCAGAGCATCGCCGGCATCGCGAACCCGATCGTCTGGTGGGCGTCCGTCGCCGCAGCCGCCTACCTGTTCTACCGGCTGATCCGCCGCCGGGAATGGCGCGTCGGCTTCGTGCTGCTCGGCCTCGGTGCCGGGTACCTGCCCTGGCTGCTGTACCTGAACCGCACGGTGTTCCAGTTCTACACGATCGCCTTCGAGCCCTACCTGCTGCTCGCGTTGACGCTGTGCATCGGGATGCTGCTGGGTTCCCCGGAGGATGATCGCTGGCGCCGCACCAACGGCCTCGCCACCGTCGGGGTGTTCCTCGGGGTCGCCCTCCTGGTGAGCATCTACTTCTACCCGCTGTGGACCGGCATCACCGCGGACTACTGGTTCATCGCCTCGCACTGGTGGCTGCCCAGCTGGAGGTGACCCGGACCCGATTCGTCACACGAGCCGGAGCTGGAGCGCGACTCGGTAGCCTGAGGCGCATGGCCGATCGAGAGTACGGGTTCCGCACGCGCGCGATCCACGCCGGCAACATCCCGGACGCCGTCACCGGCGCCCGCGCGCTGCCGATCTACCAGACCAGCGCGTTCGTCTTCGACGACACCGCGGATGCCGCCGCCCGTTTCGCCCTGCAGAAGTACGGCAACATCTACAGCCGCCTGGCCAACCCGACCGTCGCCAGCTTCGAGGAGCGGGTCGCATCGCTCGAGGGCGGGCTCGGCGCCGTCGCCACCGCGAGCGGCCTCGGTGCGCAGTTCATCACCCTCGCCGCGCTCGTCGGCGCCGGCGACCACGTGGTCGCCTCGGCCAACCTGTACGGCGGGTCGATCACCCAGCTCGACGTGACGCTGCGCCGGTTCGGGGTCGACACCACGTTCGTGCGCTCGTCGGACCCGGCGGACTACGCGGCGGCGATCACCGAGCGCACCAAGGCGGTGGTCGCGGAGACGATCGCCAACCCGTCCGGCGAGATCGCCGACATCGAGGGCCTCGCCGACGTCGCCCACGCGCACGACCGGCCCCTCATCATCGACTCGACCGTGGCCACCCCGTACCTGAACCGCCCGATCGAGTGGGGCGCCGACATCGTCACCCACTCGGCGACCAAGTTCCTCGGCGGCGCCGGCACCACGCTCGGCGGCGTCGTCGTCGAATCCGGCCGGTTCCACTGGGCCAACGAGCACTTCCCGCTGTTCGACCAGTCCGTCCCGTCCTACGGCGGGCTGAACTGGCACGGCAACTTCGGCGAGTACGCGTTCCTCACCCGTCTGCGTGCCGAGCAGCTGCGCGACATCGGCCCGGCGCTCGCCCCGCATTCGGCCTGGCTGCTCGCGCAGGGCGTCGAGACGCTGCCGTTCCGGATGCAGGCGCACGTCGACAACGCCGGCATCGTCGCCGAGTGGCTCGACGAGGACCCGCGCATCGAGCGCGTGTTCTGGGCGGGGCTGCCAGAGCACCCGCACCACGAACGGGCGCTGAAGTACCTCCCGAAGGGACCCGGCTCGGTGTTCTCGTTCGTGGTCAAGGGCGGGCGGGACGCCGGTCAGCGGTTCATCGAGTCGGTGAACCTGGCCAGCCACCTGGCCAACATCGGCGACGCGAAGACGCTCGTCATCCACCCGGCTTCCACGACCCACGCGCAGCTCACCGAGCAGCAGCTGCTCGACGCCGGCGTCCTGCCGGGCGTCGTGCGCATCAGCGTCGGGATCGAGGATCCCGAGGACATCGTCGACGATCTGGACCAGGCCCTGACCGAGGCGACGAAGGGCTGAGGATGACCGACACCGCAGTGCAGACCACGCAGCTGGCCAACGGGCTCACCTGCGACATCCCGGCGAGCTCACCGTTGGCGAAGCTGCTGAAGTCCCAGCGCACCTGGGTGGGACCTGCCGCGAGGGAGCGGCTGAACATCCTGCGCCGCGCGAAGTCGATCGCGATCGTCGGCGCCTCGCCGAACCCGGCGCGCTCCAGCTACTTCGTGGGCACCTACCTGCTGCAGTCCAGCGACTACCGCGTGTACTTCGTGAATCCGAACGCCGACGAGATCCTCGGCCACAAGGCGTACCCCGACCTCGCGTCGCTGCCCGAGGTACCCGACATCGTCGATGTGTTCCGCAAGGCGAGCGACATCCCGTCGGTGGTCGAGGATGTGCTCGCCGTCGGCGCGAAGACGATCTGGGTGCAGCTCGGCATCTGGAACGAGCAGGCCGCGGTCGACGCCGAGGCGAAGGGCCTCACCGTGGTGATGGACCGCTGCATCAAGGTCGAGCACGCCCGATTCCATGGCGGCCTGCACCTGCTCGGATTCGACACCGGCGTCATCACCTCGCGCAAGACCGTCCGCTGATCCGGCCGGCGCGCATCCGGCGCGCACCGACAGGTCGGTCGACCCCCTTAGACGGGGGTGGAATCGAGACCGAGGACGGTTAGCCTCGACTGCGCAGGGACCCGACGGCGAACCCCCGATACGCCGCCCTGCCTACCCGAAGGCCTTACCCCCTCATGACAGAGCTCACCTCTGCCGTGCGTACCCGACGCCGGCAGTGGGGGGCAGAGCGACGTACGCGTCCCCTGCCCTCCGTGCACCCACGCCCCTCCGACCGCGCAATCACGCTGGGCCGCGTCGCGATCATCGCGACCATCGTGTTCTGGGCGGTCTACGTCGTCACCACGATCATCCGCCAGTTCATCGACAACGGCACCGTCAGCTTCCGGTTCACCATGGAGGCGATCTCGTACGTCGTCGTGGTGACCTTCCTGACCTTCTCCGCCCTGATGTACCTGGTGGCGCGGCAGGGCGCCATGCAGCGCTTCCGCGACCACGTGCGGGTGCCGCGCGCCGAACTGGACCGCCACTTCGCCGACGGCCACGGCTCGATGACCGTCCTGGTGCCCTCGTACGCCGAGGAGCCCGACGTGGTGCGCGGCACGCTCTGGTCCGCGGCGCTGCAGGAGTACCCCTCGCTGCGCGTCGTGCTGCTGCTCGACGACCCGCCGAACCCGAAGGACCCGAAGGTCCGGGCCCGACTCGACGCGACCCGCGACCTGCCGGCGCAGATCGAGGCCGAGCTCGCCGTGCCGGCCGGCCGGTTCGCCGACGCGCTGCTGCACGCCGAGCTCGCCGTGGCGGCCGGCGACGCCGGGCCGTGGCTGGTGGAGGAGCTGCGCGGGCACTACCGCTGGGCGGCGCGCTGGCTCTCGGACCGCGCCGCGGGCGAGCGGCTCGACGACCACGTCGACGTGTTCTTCGCCAACGAGGTC
>DATMVL010000362.1:0-11977 GCA_035563175.1 Rhodoglobus sp.
CCACGGCATCCGGAGGCGCCCTGTGCGACACTGGACCGTACCCGCTCGGGTGCAGTGGCTCGATTCTCGGGAGTTCCCCGCTCACATGTGCGGCATCGTCGGCATCGTCTCAACGCAACCGGTGAACCAGCAGGTGTACGACGCCCTGCTGCTGCTTCAGCATCGAGGCCAGGACTCGACCGGCATCGCGACCGCCGACGGCAGCATCATCCACATGTTCAAGGCGCGCGGTCAGGTGCGCGAGGCCTACCGCACGCGCGACATGCGCACGCTGCTCGGCAACATGGGCCTCGGCCACGTGCGCTACGCCACGAAGGGCGATGCCACCCGGGAGCAGGAGGCGCAGCCGTTCTACGTGAACGCGCCCTACGGCATCGTGCTCGTGCACAACGGCAACCTGACGAACACCCGCGAGCTGACGCAGGAGCTGTTCCACGTCGACCGCCGGCACCTCAACACGAGCTCCGACACCGAGCTGCTCGTCAACGTGCTGGCGCACGAGCTGCAGCAGCAGGTGCGCGGCGCCGAGCTCGACCCCGACCAGGTGTTCGACGCCATCACCCGGCTGCACGAGCGGGTCGAGGGCTCGTACGCCGCCATCGCGCTCATCGCCGGGCACGGGATGCTGGCCTTCCGCGACCCGTACGGCATCCGTCCGCTGGTGCTGGGTCGTCGCGCGACCGGCATGGTCGGCTACGAATGGGTGGTCGCCTCCGAGTCGCTGGTGCTCGAGAGCGCCGGCTACGAGTTCGTGCGCGACGTCGAGCCCGGCGAGGCGATCTTCGTCACCCCGAACGGCGAGATGTTCAGCCGGCAGTGCGCGGCGAACCCGCGGCTGATCCCGTGCTCGTTCGAGTACGTGTACCTCGCGCGACCCGACTCGATCATGAACGGCATCTCGGTGTACGAGGCGCGGCTGCGGCTCGGCAACCGGCTGGCCGACACCATCGCGAAGTTCACGCCGCTCGGCGACATCGACGTCGTCATGCCGATCCCGGACTCGTCGCGACCGGCCGCGATGCAGGTCGCGCAGAAGCTGGGCGTCGAGTACCGCGAGGGCTTCTACAAGAACCGCTACGTCGGCCGTACCTTCATCATGCCCGGGCAGGAGCAGCGCAAGAAGAGCGTCAAGCAGAAGCTGAACGCGATGTCGAGCGAGTTCAAGGGCAAGAACATCCTCATCGTCGACGACTCGATCGTGCGCGGAACCACCAGCAAGGAGATCGTGCAGATGGCCCGCGAGGCCGGCGCGAACAAGGTGACGTTCACCTCCGCCGCACCCCCCGTGCGCTACCCGCACGTGTACGGCATCAACATGCCGTCGCGGCACGAGCTCGTCGCTCACGGGCGGAAGATCCCCGAGGTGGCCGCCGAACTCGGCGCCGATCACCTGATCTACCAGGAGGTCGCGGACATGCAGTCGGCGATCCTCGAGGGCTCCGGCCTCACCGACCTCGAGATGAGCTGCTTCACCGGCGAGTACGTCACCGGCAGCGTGAGCCCCGAGTACCTCGACTGGGTCGAGCGGACCCAGCTCAGCTGATGTCGCAGCAGTGGCGCCGGGTGGCAGCGGCTCTCGCGAACGAGCACCGACGCGCCGTCTACGCCGAGACCGTGCTCGGCCTACCGGGCGAGCCGAGCCGCACGCGCAGCAAGGCGCTGCGAGCGCTGACGGATGCCGGGCTGCTGGATGCGGACGGCGCACCGACCGACGTGTTCGCCCGGTTGCTCGCGGAGCAGCCCGCCGAACGACCGCAGGGCGTGGACCGGTGGCTGCGCGAGGGGCGCATCGAGCAGTGGCCGTCACGCGAGGACGACCGTGCCGAGCTGCTCGCCTGGGTCGCCGCGCAGCTGCCCTCCGGTGAGCTCGGCGAGCGAGCGGTCACCGACGAACTGGCTGCGCTCACCGGCGACCCGGTGGCGCTGCGGCGGTACCTGGTGGATGCCGGGCTGCTCACCCGCACCACCGACGGGTCGCGCTACTCCGCTGTCTGATCCGGCTCGGCGCGCTCGATCTCGAACTCGGCGGCCTTCGCGCGGCGCCGGGAGACGGCGTCCAGGATCAGCGCGACGAGCGCGCCGAGCGCGATGCCGGCGGGGATGCCGAAGATGCTGAAGTAGCCGAACAGCGCGAGGAAGCCGACGTTCGGGTCGGCCGGCTGCAGCGAGGTGAGCACGAGCGTCGCCAACATGCCGACGAGGCCGCCGACCACGACGAACGCACCCACCCTCGGGGCTCGGCGCACGGTCGCGCGGGGTTCGCTCACCCGTTCATTGTCTCCCACGCGACGGGCAGCTGCTCGCGCAGGTCGGCGCGGGATCCGGACGCGGAGACGATGCCGGCGGTGACCGCCTCATCCCAGCCCATCCGGCCGGTGGCGAGTGCGATCCAGGTGCCCGGGTCCATCTCGACGACGTTCGGCGGCGTGCCGCGGGTGTGCCTGGGCCCTTCGATCGCCTGCACCGCGCCGAAGGGGGGCACCCGCACCTCGACGCTGTTGCCCTCAGCCGTCTCGGCGAGTACCTGCAGCAGGTAGCGCACGGCCGTCGCGGTCGTGTCGCGATCGGCCCCCGCGGCGAGCGCTGCCGTGACGGCGGCCCGGCCGGTGGCCTCAGGGATGCGCTTGGGCGGCACGCTCGGCCTCCTTCGCTGCTCGCAGGGCCTCTCGGTGTTCAGCGTAACCGGGGCCGATCATGGCAAGCAGCGAGAGCGGCCCGACGGTGCCGATGTACGGCGCCGTGCCGTCCATGGTCTCCGCGGGTACGTCGAGGATCACCGCGGCGATGGTCGCCGCCGGAATCGACGCGCCGACGACGATCCACGCGATCGAGATCGCCCGCACCGTCGTCGTGCCCTTCACGAACACGGTGTCGTCGGCACCCGCGCGGATGAGTTCGTTGGAGAACCGGATGCCCAGCAGCAGCATCCCGATGCCGAGGGTGATCCCGACCATCGGCACGAGGTTCTCGGCCTCGAAGCCGACGAGCGCCATCAGCAGCAGGAACACGGGTGAGGGCAGACCCCACCAGAACACCCGGCGCCAGCGCCGCTGGAACGGGTTCGGCTGCACCCGCGGCTTCAGCACCGGCGTCGCGTCGAACGCGGGTGCCGTCGCGGGGGTCGGTGCGGGGGCCACTGCCGGAGCCGGCGCCGCTGCCGGTGGCCGAGGCGACGGGACGGCGTCCTCGTTCGGGGTCTCGTTCATAGCTGCCACAGTAGGAAAGCGTGCGTCCTCGCGGTTGGCGGACCCGTCCCGTGCAACGGACGTGCAATCGAGTCGGCCGAGCGCCGTCGATAGGCTGGAACCGTGCGCATCCTGGTCCTCGGTTCCGGTGCTCGCGAGCACGCCATCGTCAAGGCGCTGCTGCGCGAAGAGGGCCACGACATCACCGCCGCCCCCGGGAATGCGGGCATCGCCGCCGAGGTGCCGGTGGTCGCGCTCGACCCCACCGACCCCGTCGTCGTCTCGGAGTACGCGCTCGACAACGACATCGAGCTGGTCGTCATCGGGCCGGAGGCTCCGCTCGTCGCGGGGGTCGCCGACGCGCTGCGCACCCGCGGCATCGCCGTGTTCGGGCCGGGTCGCGCCGCCGCGCAGCTGGAGGGCAGCAAGACCTTCGCGAAGCGCATCATGGACGATGCCGGCGTGCCGACCGGTCGCGCCACCCGCGCGGGCACCCTCGACGAGGCGCTGCAGGCGCTCGACGAGTACGGCGCTCCGTACGTCGTGAAGGCCGACGGCCTGGCCGCCGGCAAGGGCGTGCTGGTCACCGCGGACCGCGACGCCGCCGTCGAGCACGCGCGCTACTGGCTCGACCACGGCAGCGTGCTCGTCGAGGAGTACCTCGCCGGGCAGGAGGTCTCGCTGTTCCTGCTCAGCGACGGCCACGACGTGCTGCCGCTCAGTCCCGCTCAGGACTACAAGCGCGCGTACGACGGCGACGACGGCCCGAACACCGGCGGCATGGGCGCGTACTCCCCGCTGCCCTGGCTGCCCGAGGGCTTCGTCGACGAGGTCATCGAGACCGTCGCCCTGCCGACCGTACGGCAGCTCGAGCGCGAGCAGACCCCGTTCATCGGCCTGCTCTACTGCGGTCTGATCCTCACCCGGGCCGGCGTCCGCGTGATCGAGTTCAACGCCCGCTTCGGCGACCCCGAGACCCAGGTGGTGCTGCCGCGGCTGCGCAGTCCGCTCGCCGGACTGCTGTTCGCGGCAGCCACCGGAGCCCTGCACGGGATGCCCCGCCCCGAGTTCACCGACGAGGTCGCCGTCACCGTGGTGCTCGCCAGCGAGGGGTACCCCGACAACCCGATCACGGGCCGCGAGCTGACCGGGCTGGACGGCATCACCGGGGTCTCGATCGCCCACGCGGCGACCGCGGTCGTCGCCGGCCGGACGCTGGCCACCGGCGGCCGCGTGCTGAGCGTGGTCGGCATGGGAGCCGACTTCGCCGCGGCACGGGACAAGGTCTACGGGGCGCTGCAGCGCATCCGGCTCGACGGCGGTCACTACCGGACCGACATCGCCGAGCGGGTGATCTGATGGGCTGGCAGCACGTCTACTCCGGCAAGGTGCGCGACCTGTACCGCGACGCCGACCGCCCCGGGCAGGTGCTCATGGTGGCCAGCGACCGGGTGAGCGCGTTCGACCATGTGCTCGAGCCGGGCATCCCGGACAAGGGTCGCCTGCTCACCGAGCTCAGCACCTGGTGGTTCGGGCAGCTGCTCGACATCCCGAATCACCTCGTCGACCCGCAGGACGTGCCGGCGGAGTTCGAGGGCCGCGGGATGCTGGTGCGCGAACTCGACATGCATCCGGTGGAGTGCGTGGTGCGCGGCTACCTCACCGGCAGCGGCTGGAAGGAGTACCAGCAGACGCAGGCGGTCTGCGGCGTGCCGCTGCCAGCCGGTCTACGGGACGGCGACCGGCTGCCGGAGCCGATCTTCACGCCCGCCTACAAGGCGCCGCAGGGTGAGCACGACGAGAACATCTCGTTCGAGCGGGTCGTCGCGCTCACCGACCTCGACACCGCGCAGCAGCTGCGCGACCGGTCGCTGGAGATCTTCGCGATCGCCTCGGGCATCGCCGAGAGCCGGGGGGTGCTGCTGGCGGATACGAAGTTCGAGTTCGGCGACGACCCCGAGACCGGGCAGCTCACCCTCGCCGACGAGGTGCTGACCAGCGACTCGAGCCGGTACTGGGACGCCGACGCACCGCGCGGCACCAGCTTCGACAAGCAGATCGTGCGCGACTGGCTCGCCGCCAACTGGGATGGCGAAGGGGTCCCTCCCCGCCTGCCGCAGGAGATCGTCGAGCAGACCGCGCTGCGCTACCGCGAGCTCATCGAGCGGCTGACGGCGTGATCGAGGTCGCCGCGGCCGACTGGGCCGACACCGACGGCGTCGCCCTGCGCACCGAGCAGCGCGACGAATTGACGATTCGCTACGAGGACCCGGACTCCGAACCGGGGCCGGCCCCCTCCGCGGCCGACATCACGGTCTTCTTCATCGCCTATCGCGACGGCCAGGCGGTGGGATGCGGGGGCCTGCGTGAGCTGGACGCCACGCACGCCGAGATCAAGCGCATGTTCGTGCGGCCCGGGCACCGCGGCACGGGCGTCTCGACCGCGATCCTCGCGCGGCTCGAGCAGGAGGGCCGGCACCGCGGCTACGACCGCCTCGTGCTCGAGACGGGGGTGAAGCAGCCCGACGCCATGCGGTTCTACGAGCGCGAGGGGTACGTGAGCATCCCGCCGTTCGGGTACTACGTCGACTCGCCGATCTCGGTCTGCTACGCCAAGTCGCTCTGAACCGGCTCAGGCGGGCGCGCTCGCCCCGGCGGCGATCGACCGCAGGGCGGCGACGTGCGAGTCGAAGACCTGCCGGCCGTGAGCCGTCAGTGCCACCCAGGTGACCCGGCGGGCGTCGGCGCGCGTCGCGGATGCGGCCTTCGCGACGGTGACCAGCCCTGCGTCGGCGAGCACCTTGAGGTGCTTGGAGAGGGTCGCATCGCTGATGGCCAGGGTGTCCCGGATCACCGCGAAGTCGAGGCCGTCGACCGCTCGCAGCAGCCCGCAGATCCGCAGGCGGACGGGAGCGTGGACCGTCTCGTCGAAGCGCGGCTCAGCGGACACGGCGCATCCGGCGGCGGGCCGCGGCGGTGAACAGCACGGTCATGCCGGCGCCGATCGCGAACGCCGCCACGGTCGGGATGGCGATCCATCCGTGCAGATCGAGCGATGCCAGCCCGAGCGAGAAGCTGAAGAGCAGGAGCACGGATGCCGTCGCCGACAGGATCACCACCCAGGGGATGACCCCGAGCCCGGGCAGTTTCACGCCGGTGCTGCGCCGGTACACGGCGATCATCGCGACCGCCAGCACGACCGAGGCGATGATCACGCCCGTGCGATTGCCGTCGAACGCCGGGCTGACGACGAAGCAGGCGGCGATCAGTCCGAAGCCGGCGGCGAGCCACCACGGTGTACGCACCCGGGCGGCCAGAGCGGCGCGGTCGGCATCGAGTTCGCGGAGGACGTCTTTGCTTTCCATAACGGAAAGTCTAGACATCGCTTTCCACATCGGCAAGTCAAGCACGGCGTTCGTGCCGACGCCGCGACGCCTCATGGGCCTCGGCGAGCAGCTCGATCGCCTCGTCGACGCGCGACTGCGGGTTCACGATCGACACCCACCCCTGCCGCGCGTACAGCGGATGCGGCAGGAACACATCCGTGTCGCCCTCGCTGACGAGTTGCTCGGCCCGGTCGCGCCTGACGTGGATGTTCACGCGGTACCGCCCGCCGCCGAGTCGCGACGACTCGTCGCCCGGGTAGTCCTTGGTGACGATGGTGCCGTACGGCTGCTCGGTGGTCGGCATGACGCCGTCGGGCGCGTGGTACATGAAGGCGTCGCCCCAGGCGAGCTCGGGCGTGCCGTCGCCAGGCCGGGCGACGAAGACCAGCACGCCGTCGAACGCTCGCACTGCTTCCAGGATCCGTTCCATACTCATGGTTCGAGTGTCTGTTTCAAGTGCTTATGTGGGGTTCAGGATGCGCACCATCGAGCTCGCCCGGGCGTCCGGGTACTCCGTGCAGCAGGTGCGCGACCTCGAGCGCCTCGGCGTGCTGCCGCCGGCGGAGCGGGAGGCCAACGGGTACCGACGCTACGACGAGCGCCATGTCGTGGCGCTGCGGGCGTATCGGGCGCTCGCGGTCGCTGCCGGGCCGGTGGAGGCGCGAGCGCTGCTCGCGAGGCTCCTGACGGCGGAGCCGACGGACGCGGCTGCCGCCGTCGATGCGGTGCATGCTCGCCTGCATGCCGAGCGGAACGATGTGCTCGCCGCGCAGACGGCGCTCGAGGTGATCCAGGCGGAGCCCGCGGACGGGGACCCGGCCGACGCCATGTCGATCACCGAGCTCGCGCCGGCCCTCGGCATCCGGGCGGCCACGCTGCGGTTCTGGGAGCAGGAGGGCCTGCTGGCCCCCGAGCGGATCACCTCCCTGCGGGTGCGGCGCTACCCGGGCACCGAGATCGCCCGCGCCCGGGTGGTGCTCGCGCTGCGGAAGGGCGGCTACGGGATATCGGCCGTCCGCGCCGTGCTCACCTCGCTCGACGATTCCGGCGACGTCGAGCACGCGCGCCACCTCCTGCGCGAGCGGCTGGACGCGCTCGCGCGTCGGTCGGTCGCGCTGCTCCACGCGTCCGCCGATCTTCTTCCGCTGCTCGACCGGTAGTGCAGGGACGAGGCGCCAGTTCTTACGACCTCCGTGCGCTCTCGGCCGTCACAAGTGGCGCCTCATGGCCAGCATCCGCGACCTGAGGTGAATCAGTCCGCCGGCGCGATCGACAGCGCGAACTCGAGCGCGGCGCTGCGCGACATGCGCCGCCCGAGCTCGTACGCCTCTGCCCACTCGTCCGCGGTCAGTCCCTGCTGCACAGGCTCGCGGCGGCACTGCTCCTCGAGGTCCATGTCGTCCTCGTAGCGCAGCCCGTAGTGCGCGGTGATCGCATCGTGGGCGCCGAACAGGATGGCGCCGTCGCGGTGCCGCTCGAGGTAGGCGCACGCGCCCGCGAGGGTCTCGAGGTGGGTGAGCGCCGAGGTGGCCGACGGCCCCTTCGCCGCGATCAGGATGCCGCGCCGCGCCATGCGGGCGGCGTCGCGTCCCTTGCGCAGGTCGAGGTGGATCTTCGCGATCATGAAGGCGACGGAGCCCTGGCACCACAGGTAGCCGGCCCGGGCGCAGACCCGTTGCGCCTCCGCCAGCGTCTCGAGCGCCTGCGCGGGGCGGCCGAGCGAGCGCAGCAGCTGCCCGTGCATCGACAGCAGCTCCCCCTGGATCCAGGCGGCGTAGCCGCTCATGTCGGGCAGCTCGTAGTCGGCGTAGAGCGGCAGTCGCTCCGGCCGCAGCAGGGAGTCGCAGTAGCGCTCGTAGCCGATGATCAGCTCGCGCACCGCCTCGTTGCCCGCGCCGTCGGCGGCGGCGCGGCCGCGCTCGAGCACCGCGAACATCTCGTCGCGCGTCGCGGACTGGAACGCGAACATGATCGCGCCGACCGCAGCCCACGCCTCGGTCTCGGGGTCGGCCTTCCCCGGCACCTCGAGCGCACGGCGCATCCACTCCCGGCCCTCGCGCATGACGTTGCGGCGGAACCAGTGCCAGGCGAGCCCGCCGCCCAGCCGCAGCGCGAGCTCGCGATCGCCCGCCTGGATGGCGGTGTCGAGCGCGAGGTGGAAGTCGGGCCGTCCGGCCTCGAGCGCGACCTGCAGGGTCGTCTCGTCCGGTCCGCGCAGGGCGTCGCGCAGCGCATCCAGCCGAGCGGCGTGCCACTCGGCGTGCCGCCGCAGCCACGCATCCCGGTCAGCGAACAGCCGCTGCGTGTAGTCGCGCACCGACTCGAGCATGCGGTACCGGCGGCTGCCGTCCTGCGACACGGTCACAGCGACGAGGGACTTCTGCGCGAGCTGCGCGGTCAGCCGGCGCGGGTCACCGTCGGTCTGGCAGATGCCGGCGACGGTCTCGAGACTGAACGTGCCGGCGAAGCCGGACAGCTGCACGAGCATCCCCTGCTCCTCCGGCGACAGCAGGCCGAAGCTCCAGTCGATGACCGAGCGCAGGCTGCGATGGCGCGCGGTGCCGCGGCCGACCTCGAGCGGCGGCGAGCCGGCGGCGACCGACAGCTCCAGCGTGGTGAGGTCGAGCACGTCGGCGAGACCCGCGACGAGCTCGATGCCGAGCGGCAGGCCGTCGACGCGGCGGCAGATGGCGCGGATCGACGCGAGCTCGCGCGGTGCGGGGTCGAAGTCGGGGATCGCGTCGCGCACCCGGTCGACGAAGAGGGCCACCGCATCCTCGATCAGCTGGTCGTCCCAGGCGCGGACCGGCACGATCCGCTCGCCCGGCAGGTGCAGCGCCTCGCGGCTCGTCACCAGCACCGCGAGACCGTCGACCCGGGCGACCAGGTCGCGCACGAGGTCGGCGACGGCGGTGAGCATGTGCTCCGCGTTGTCCAGGATGAGCAGGGTGCGCCGGGCGCCGAGCTGCCGGCAGACGGCGGCGAGGTCGCCCTCGGGCGAGCCGATCGCGGTCGCCAGCGCCGTGAGCACGTCGTCGTCCTGCAGATCGGCGAGCTCGATCACCCACTGCACCTCGTCGCCGAGGCCGGTGGCGCGGCGGGCGCTCTCCATGGCGAGACGCGTCTTGCCCACCCCGCCCGGCCCGACCAGGGTGACGACCCGCGCCTCACGGCGTGCGGTCTCGATGGCGTCGAGCTCCTCGCGACGGCCGACGAGCTGGGTGAGGGGCACGGCGACGCCGTGGCGCTCCACCTCGGCGACCGAGACCTCAGACACGGCGGCGTCGCGACGGACGATGGATGCCCGCAGCTGCTCAGACGACGGCGGCAGGTCGAGCCCCTGGTCGTCGCGCAGCCGAAGCCGCAGCGCGTCGATGACGGCGAGCGCCTCGCTTGAGCGGCCGCTGCGCGAGAGCGCGGTCGCGAGCAGCAGAACGGGCCGCTCGTCGAAGGGCAGGTCGTCGATGAGCCGCCGCAACGGCGCGACCGCGGCCTCGGCGTCGCCCGCGGCGACGCGCTGCTCGGCCAGCCGCAGCGCCGCATCGCGGCCGAGGTCGGTGATGAGGGCACGCTCGCGTACGACGAAGGGGAAGCGCTCGAAGCCGGGCAGCAGGGGCCGCTCCCACAGCGCCTCCGCGTCGGCGAGCTCGCCCCGCTGGGCCAGCAGGCGCAGGCGCACCGCATCCACGGCATCCGGGTCGATGATCAGGCTGTAACCGGCGCGACCGCCGGAGAGGTAGGCGCCCATGGCGCCCTGGCGCATGCGCGACACCTGCGACCGCAGCGTGTTGAGGGCCGCCTCGGTCGGATCGGACCAGAGGTCCTCGACCAGCCGGTCGCCCGGCACGACCTCGCCCGGGGCGAGCGCCAGGCGCGCCACGATGCCGCTGCTGAGTCCTGCGGTCACCGGGATCGGTCCCGACTCCGACCGCACCTCGAACCCGCCCAGCAGCGTCACGCCGGGTTCGGTGACCACCGTCGTCATGGCCGACATCATGGCACCATCACCCTCGCCGGGTCAGCAGCGGATCTCACCCGATCGAGCCGGGCGAGCGTGTCGGCGTCGCGCACGATCGGCCGCTCGAGCGACGCGAGCGCGTCCACCAGGGTGCGCACCTCGCCGTCCCGGTCCGCGCGACCCCGGGTACGCAGGCGGAAGCGGCCCGGCAGCCGCTGCAGCGAGAGTCGCGGATCCGGTCGGCCGAGGGCTCCGCCGAGGTGCTGCAGCTCGAGCGGCACCCGGGCCTGGAGCACCGTGTCCACGTCGACCGCGTCGAGCATCATGGTCGCTCCGCGGTCGCGGGTCTTCACCGGCCAGGGCGACACCAGCGAGGGCGCGACGGTGTCGATCACCGGGCCGAGCGCGCGCAGCGCCGTCACCACGGCGCGGTCCTCGGCGGAGAGCTCGATGCGCACGGCGGCGCCCAGCGACAGCCGCGAGGTGGTGCCGTCGTCGAGTCCGTCGGTCCACTCCAGCCACGCGCGCAGCACCTCGGGCGCGCGATCGAGCGGGAACGACAGCTCGCCCGCATGCACCGGCTCGTGCCGTCGCGCCTCGTACTCGAGCGCCGTGACCACGCCGACCGCGTCGACGCCGCCGCGCAGCGCCCAGAACAGCTCCGGATCGGTGTCCTCGTCGATGCGCCGCACCCGCCCGTCGCCGGTGACGAGCTCGGCGGCGACGAGCGTCGATCCGGACATGCCGTGCCGGCGGCCCAGCCAGCCGAACCCGCCGCGGAGCACGGGGCCCACGAGACCGCAGTCCGGTCCGGATGAGCCGAGCGCGAGCATCCCGAACGGCTCCAGCGTCGACCCGACCGCACCCCAGGTGGCGCCGGCGCCGACCCGCACGACCCGGCCCGCGGAATCGAGGTGGATGTCCCGCAGCAGCGAGGTGCGGATGACGACGGTGCCGCGCAGGTCGCCATCGATCTGCCCCGCACGCCGCGCAAGCACCCGCAGCCCGTTCCGGCGGGCGAAGTCGATCGTCGTCGCCACATCGTCGGTGGACGCGGCGAACAGCACGGCCTCGGGGCCCTCGGCACCGCCGCAGACCATCAGCCGGCCGTCCACGGCCGAGGCGAGACGGTCGAAGGCGTAGGGGGTGAGCGTGTGCATGATCCGACGGTACGTTCGCGCTCCCGCTGCGGGGGCGGCGTCCGGGGCGGTGCAACGGCGGTGCAATCGCAGGAATGGTCGCAGCGCGTGCACGGTTGCACGGCACATGACGGACGTGCTCGCCGACGACACCGCGATGGGACCGGTGACCCTCGCGGTCGCCGATCTCGACGCGATGACCGCCTACTACCGCGACGCTGTGACGCTGCAGGTGCTGCAGGCGGCCGGCGACCGCGTGACGCTCGGCCGCGGCGGGACGCCGGTGGTCATCCTCGAGGCGTCGCGCGA
>DATMVL010000363.1:0-11062 GCA_035563175.1 Rhodoglobus sp.
CTCCATGTAGGCGCTCATCACGTTGCGGGCGCCGGCCGCGATCGCTGCCCGGAACGGCGGCAGGTAGACGTTCCAGAGGTCCGACTCCGAGATGTCGACCTCGTCGTAGTCGCGACCGCCGCGACCTGCGCCGTAGCCGACGAAGTGCTTGGGGCCGGCCAGCACGCCCTCGGTGTCGAGCTCGCGCTGGAAGCCGCGCACCTGGGCCGTGGCCACCGCCGCGCCCAGCACCGGGTCCTCGCCTGGGCTCTCGAAGATGCGACCCCAGCGCGGGTCGCGCGAGATGTCGATCATGGGTGCGAAGGTCCACCGGATGCCCACGGCGCGGGCCTCGCGTGCGGCGACCACCTGGGCTTCCTCGATGAGCGCCGGATCCCACGAGGCAGCGAGACCAACCGGCGCGGGGAAGATGGTGCGGAAGCCGTGGATCACGTCGAAGCCGAACAGCAGCGGGATGCCGTGCGCCGACTGCTCGACGGCGATGCGCTGCAGTTTGTTGGCGGTGGCGGCCTCCTTCACGAACAGCACGGAGCCGGCGCCGCCCTGCGCGACCATGTGCTCGACCATGCGGGGCTGCTCCGCGAAGGCCCGGTGCTCGGGCGGCAATGCGTCGAGGTCCATGCCCTCGGGCAGCTGACCGAAGCCGAAGTAGAAGAACTGGCTGAGCTGCCCGGCCTTCTCCTCCGGAGAGAGTCGGCCGAGGAGGTCGTCGACCCGCTCGGCGACGCTCAGTGCCGTGTCGCGGTAGGGGAGATCGGTCATCGCTGCAGGCTGCCTTCCTGGGTTCCGGGGGCGGCAGGCGCCGCGCCCGTGGTGGTGAGGGTGAGCTCGGCGTCGCCGTGCCGAGCGCTGTGGGCGTGGACGCGGACGGTGCCGGCTTCACCGAAGCCTCGCACGATCGCCAGCAGCCTCCCACGGTGGGTGGAGTGCTCCGCGTCGACGAAGGACTCCACGGTCGCGGTGGCGGCGCTGCCCAGACCCGCGAGTTCGCCCGCGCCCTCGACGCGCACGGTGACGGTGTCGGCCGCGGTGCTCTCCACGACGCCGGCCTCGTCGGCCAGCTCGATCCACACGAACGCCAGCCCGTCGCCTCCCTCGATGCCGGTGGACTCCGCCCGGAGGGCGAGCCGCGGTCGCTGCGCCGAGCGCAGCGCCGAACGTCCCGTCTCGACACCGCCGCGGTAGCCGACGGCGACCAGCTCGCCGGGCTCGTACCGCACCCGGAACCGCGCCAGCCGAGCGTCGCCGGGACGCTTACGGCCGAGCGAGCGGCCGTTCAGCAGCACCTCGACCTCGTCGTCGGCGCTGTAGACCTCGATCTCGGCCGTGCCCTCGAGCCCCGCCCACGACCACGACGGCACGGCATCGGTGGACCGCCACGGGGTGCGGTTGATGCGCGCGCCGAGCCGGTCAAGTGGCCGGACCGTGATCGCCGGAGCGTCGAGCAGCCCCCACACCGCCTGCGCGAGGAGCGCCGGCGCCCCGGGCTGGCCGGTGATGTCGATCGCCCCGCAGCCCGCCAGCAGCGCCGGGTAGGGCTTGTTGATGCCACCGGGCTCGTCGCCGTACGACCACGAGCCGATGCCGGCTTCACCGAGGTAGTCCCACCCGGTCCACATGAAGTCGCCGATGACGCCCGGCACTCGCTCGACCTCTCGCCAGATGGCTGGGAGGTCGCCGGGCATCGACTCGGAGCCGAGCATCACCCGGTCCGGGTAGCGGCGCCGATCGCCCTTGTACCGGCCGAAGGCGTAGTTGTAGCCGGCGACATCCACCGTCGCGAACGCGTCGCGGCTCGCCTTGTCGGCCGCGGGCAGCCGCGACGCGACCTGCATGATCGTGCCGAGCTTCGCGGTGACCGCGTTGGCGGCGGAACTGGTCGGCTTCTCCTTCTTGGCCGGCTTCGCGTCGCCTTCGCCGGTGTAGTGCTCACCGTCGAACGGCGAGCTGCCGCGCGCCGCCATCATGTTCAGCAGCAGGTTCACCGCGAGCGTGGTCGGCCGGGTCCGGTCGAGGTCGTGCACGAACGCGTTCACCTTGCGCGCTGCCTCCACGCCTTCGGAAGTGGCCGTCTCGGCGACCTCGTTGCCGATGGAGTACATGATCACGGATGGCCGGTTGCGGTCCTCGGCGATCATCGCGCGGGCGTCCTCCGGCCAGATCTCGTCGAAGCGGTCGGCGAGGTCGTGCGGGGTCTTGTGCCGGAACCACACGTCGGTCAGCTCGTCGAGCACGTACAGACCGAGCTCGTCGCACGCGTCGAGGAACGCGGGCGACGGCGGATTGTGCGAGGCGCGGACGGCGTTGAAGCCGCTCTGCTTCAGCACCCGCACCCGGCGGAACTCGGCGTCGGGCAGCGACACCGCGCCCAGCACCCCGTTGTCGTGGTGCACGCAGGCTCCGCGCAGCAGCACCGGTTCGCCGTTCACGCGCAGCCCGCGCGCGGGGTCGACCTCGATGGTGCGCAGGCCCGTGCGGAGGGTGCGCTCATCCAGCACACGCTCCCCTGACCGCAGAGCGACGTCGGCGGTGTACAGGAACGGATGCTCGGCGCTCCACGGTCGCGGCGAGGGCACGGTCAGCGAGCCGGTGGCACGGCCGTCCACGACGGGCAGCTCGAGCGATGCCACCGGCACGCCCTCCGCCTGCAACTCGATTCGCGCCACCGCGTGCTCGGTCGAACCCTCGATGAGGATCTCGACGTCCACCGTCGCCGCGTCGCCCAGCTCGCGTGTGACGAACCGTATGCCGTCGTCGGCGAGGCGGGCGCCCCGCGGCAGGCGCTCCAGCCAGAGCCGTCGGTAGATGCCGGCGCCCGTGTACCACCGGCCGTTCGGTGCCTTCGTGTTGTCGACGAACACCTCGATCGCCGCACTCGACCCCGGCGGCAGGTCGGGCAGGTCGGCCGCGAAGGCGCGGTAGCCGCTGCTGTTGCGCGCGACCGGCGCGCCATCCACGGTGACGGTCGTCTCGCCGTAGACGCCCTCGAACCACAACCGGTAGCGGTGCGTGGCGGCGTCGTCCGGCACCGTCCACGAGCGGGTGTAGCGGTACGAGTTGCCCGGGAAGTAGCCGCCGTGGTTGCCCGTTGCGGCCGCCGCGGAACGCGGCTCACCGATCATCGCGTCGTGCGGCAACCGCACCGGTCGCGCTGCCGGGTCGTCACCCCGCTGGAACCGCCAGTCGTCGCCGAACAGCGTCCTCATCGGGTCTCCTCCTCGATCGCGCGGCCGCCCGAGGCGGCGACCTCACCCAGCCAGGTGAGGCTCGGCTTCGGGGTGCGCACGAAGGTCTCGCGGTCGACCGCGATGAGGCCGAAGGTCGGCTCCCAGTGGCCCCACTCGTAGTTGTCGAGCAGCGACCAGTGCAGGTAGCCGCGCACGTCGACACCGTCGGCCATCGCGGCGGCGAGCCCGCGCAGCGCGTCGCGGGTGTACGCGATCCGCCGGTCGTCGTCTGCGGTCGCGATGCCGTTCTCCGTCACCAGCACCGGCAGCCCGGTGACCGCGGCGGCGTGGCGCACGGCCGTGCCCAGGGCATCCGGCCGGTAGGCGGCGCCGGTCAGCGTGTTGTCGGGATGCTCGGGGTGCGGCACCAGGCCGTGCTCGTCCACCTCCTGCGACGAGTACGACTGCACACCGATGAACGCGTCACCGCGCGCAGCCTCCAGGTACAGGTCCTCCCACCGATGACGCACCTCCAGCAGCTTGGACTCGTTGCCGGGCGTCGCGGTGAGGGCCCCGTTCGCCACCGACCAGCCGACGGCTGCGTCGGTGCGCTCCCGCAGGATGTCGCGAGCCGCGTGGTGCGCTTCGATCATCGGCATCCCGAACTCCGGCTCGGGCACCGGCAGGTTCGCGGCGATCCGCTCGCGCTCGGCTGCACCGTCGACGGTCGGCGTCTGCCAGCCGTCGATCCGGCCCTCACGTGCGGCGGTCTCGAGCATGACCATCATGGCGAGCATGTTCGGCTCGTTGATCGTGACGATCCACGGCACGTCGCCGAGGATGTCGCACACCCGCGTCACGTAGGCGCTGAATCGCTCGACCGCTGTGGGCGCTCGCCACCCCCCTTGCTCGGCGAACCAACGCGGATTCGTGAAGTGGTGCAGGGTGACGACGGGGGTGATCCCCAGGTCGAGGGCGGTGTCGATCATCCGGCGGTAGTGCGCGAGCGACGCGTTCGAGAACCGGCCGGGGCTCGGCTCGATGCGCGCCCACTCGACGCCGAACCGGTAGGCGCGCAGGCCCGCGTCGGCCAGCAACCGCATGTCCTCGGCGTAGCGGTGGTAGCTGTCGACCGCATCCCCGCTGGGCTGCATGCCCGGCATGAGGCTCTCGCGAGCCCACCAGTCGCTGCCGACGTTGTTGCCCTCGATCTGATGCGGGGAGGTCGATGCTCCCCAGAGGAAATCGGACGGGAACCGGGTCATCGTGCCACCTCCGCGGACGCGCCGCCGAGGATGCGCTCGAAGCCGCGCCGCAGCTCCTCGCTCTCGCCGGGCATGCGGTCGAGCACGACGGTGAGCGGCAGATCCGCCATGTGCGGCAGGCCCGCCTCGATCGGGATCCCGGGCAGGGCGCGACGCAACTCCTCGAGCACCGCCGCCCACACCTCGTCGTGCCGCATGAGGTCTTTGATCGGGGTCTGCATGGTGAGCGCCTCCTCAGCGTCTCGAGCGGGATAGGTCCACGACTGCGTGCCCTCGCCGACCTCGACGATCAGGTCGTCCGGGTGGAGCGGGAGGTGCACCTCGGCGGTGGCTCCGGCGGGCACGGTGACGTCCACGCGCATCTCGCCGTTCACGACGCGCCACGCCACCTCGGCGCGACCGCGGATGGTGTCGTGAGCCGCCCGCGCCCACGTCAGTCCGCCGCCCGGCTGCGGGGCGACTTTGATGCGCTGCCAGCCCGGCTCGACGCGTTCCAGGCCTCCGACCACCCGGTGCAGCCAATCGGCGACCGCCCCGAGCGCGTAGTGGTTCAGCGACGTCATGCCGGTGGCGTTGATGGTGCCGTCAGGCAGCACGGCGTCCCAGCGCTCCCAGATCGTGGTCGCGCCCATCGTCACGGGATACAGGAACGACGGCGACTTCTCCTGCAGCAGCAGCGCGTACGCGTCGCGCAGGTGTCCGGTATCGGAGAGCGCGTCGGCGATCAGCGGCGTGCCGGCGAAGCCGGTCGAGATCGTGTAGCCCGACTTCGCCACGAGCTCGGAGAGCCGCTCACCGGCCTTGGCCACCTGATCGTCGTCGAGGATGCCGAACAGGATGGCCAGCGCGTACGCGGTCGAGCTCTCGTCGGTGACGCGACCGGCTGCGGTGACGTACTCGCGACGGAACGCGTCGCGCACCCGGGACGCGAGCGCCGCGTAGCGCTCGGCGTCGGCCTGCTCGCCGAGCACTTGCGCCGTCTGCGCGAGCTCACGACTGGTCTTGCAGAGGTACGCGGATGCGACGAGGTGTGCGTCGGTCTTGCCGCCGGCCGGGTTGTCGGCCGGCGCGTCGGGGTCGAGCCAATCGCCGTACTGGAAGCCGCTGCTCCACAGCCCGTGCTCGTCGAGCGCCTGCTCGACCTCGGTCATGAACGCGACCATCGACGGGTACGCCCGGCGCAGCAGATCGGCGTCGCCGTACTCCTGGTACAGCAGCCAGGGCAGGCTGACCGCGACGTCGCCCCACAGCGCCGTCGCGCTCGAACCGGTGCGCAGCGCGTTCGGCACGACCTGCGGTACGGTGCCCAGCCGCTCCTGCTCCAGCGACAGGTCGATCAACCACGAGCCGAGCACGCGGTGCACGTCGTAGAGGAAGACACCGGTGGGCGCGAAGGCGTTGAGATCACCGGTCCAGCCGAAGCGCTCGTCCCGCTGCGGGCAGTCGGTGGGCACGCCCACGAAGTTGTCGCGCATCGACCACACCGTGTTCTGATGCAGGCGGTTGATGGAAGCGTTCGACGTCTCGAACCAGCCGGTGCGGCGCATGTCGGTGTGCACCACGACGGCGCGCACGGCGTCCGGGTCGACTTCACCCGGCCATCCCTCGATCTCGACGTAGCGGAACCCGTGGAACGTGAAAGCGGGCTCCCACGTCTCTTCGCCTGTGCCGGCGAGGATGTAGCGGTCGGTCGCCTCGGCGGTGCGGTTGCTCTCGGTCTCGAGGTCACCGGCGGGCGTCACGAGCTCGGCGTGGCGCACGGTGATGGTCCGGCCGGCCTCCCCGGTGACGGTGAGGCGCACCCATCCCGAGAGGTTCTGGCCGAAGTCGACGATCACCCGGTCGCCGCCCCGGGCGACGACCGACACCGGCGACAGCTCCTCGATGCGGCGGATCGGGGGCGCCACCGGCGCGCTCAACGCCTCGAGCGGCCATTCCAGCGGTTGCGCCTGCTGCCATGCGGCGTCGTCGTATCCCGGCGAATCCCACCCGCTCGGATGCGCCCGAGCGTCGAAGGTCTCACCGTCGTATATGCCGTTCGCTCCCACCGCACCGCTTCCGACCCTGAAGCTCGAGTCGGTTGCGATGACGTCGGTGCGATCCGCGTAGACGAGTTCCAGCTCGGCGAAGAGGGCGGGGCGATCGGCGTAGAAGTGCCGCTCCCCCTCCCACCCCAGGCGGCCGACGGCCCAGCCCTCGCCCACGATCGCACCGAACGCGTTCTCGCCCGCTCGCAGCAGCTCGGTCACGTCGTGCGAGCGCACGATGAGACGGTCCCGGTACGGCGTCCAACCGGGTTCGAGCACCTCGTCACCCACCCGGGTGCCGTTGATCGACGGCACCACGATCCCGAGCGCCGTGACGTGCAGCACCGCGCGCTGCAGGCCCTCCTGCACGTCGAACTCGCGCCTGAAGTAGGGCGCCGGCTCGACGCCGGTCGCGGGCGTCGAGGCGGATATGAACGCCGCGCTCCAGGGGCGGCTGGGGCGGGGGGACGTCTGTGACATGGGGACCTTCGATGCTCGAACCCGTCGTGGCGATGTGGTGTCCGCCACGACGGGCGTGGGAGGGACTCAGTTCGACTTGCGCACGAACAGCGTCACGATGGTGCCGCCGACGAGCGTGCAGGCGGCCGCGACGACGAACAGCAACCCGTAGTTGCGCTCGGCGCCCACGACTCCGATGAGCAGCAGCGGCGCCGCGACCACGGGCGCGATCGCCTGCGCGAGCGACGTGGCATAGCCGTTGATGCCGAGGAATCGCCCGGCCTGGTTCTCCTCGTAGGGCAGCACGTCGAGCACGATCGCCTGGTCGACGGCCGAGAAGATACCCAGCCCGAGGTTCGCCAGCACCGACCCGGTGACGATGAGCCCGAGGTTGGATCCGCCGAACGCGAGGGTGAGGGCCCCCGTCGTGAAGATGATGCCCGACAGCAGCACGAAGATGCGGCGCTTACGCAGACGGTCGGAGAGGAAGCCGCTGGCGAGGGCGCCTCCGGCGGTGGCGACGACACCGACGAGGGAGAGGATCGTCACGATGCCGCCGATGTCGGCGACCTGGCCGCCGTCGCTGAGCCTCGACGCGAGGAACAGGGTCGTGAACGTCGTCGCGAAGGTCACGCCGATGTTGAACAGCAGCCGCCCGAGCCAGTTCCACGCGAAGTCGGGGTGGCGCGCAGGGTTGAACACCATCTGGCTGATGGCCTTCGCCGGGGTCATCTTGTCGACGACGACCGTCTCTCGACTGTCGCGCTCTCTCACGAGGAGCACGAAGAGGAGGGTTGCCAGCAGGCCGAGCCCCCCGGGAACCAGGAACACGAGGAAGTTGTTGCCGATGAACGCGCTCGCGAGCCCCACACCGAGCACGGAGGCGATCATCTGGATGAATCCGGTGAGGCCTGCGACCTTGCCGCGCTGTTCCTCCGGCAGGCGGTCGGCGAGCGAGAAGGTGACGGTGGCCATCACGCTGCTCCACCCGATCTGGGTCACGACCCAGCCGACGGCCAGCATGGGCACGGAATCAACGGCGGCGATGATGGTGAGACCGACGACGCCGAGGATCGCGCCGAAGAAGGCGTACGGGCGCCGGCGGCCGAACCTCGACCGGGTCCGGTCGCTGAGCATGCCGAGGATCGGCCCCCAGATGGCCGCAGCGGCCGCCCCGATGCCGATCACGTATCCGAGCACCTCGACGTTCTCGGGCGCGAGTTGCTGGATGCGCAGAGAGAGCGAGATGCCGATCGGCGCGACGAGCGCCGTGAACGCGCCGAAGGTGGCGAGGACGACCAGCCAGATGTATCCGGCGCCGACCCTCTCGCGCGTGGCGACCGAGCCGGTGAGCGTCTGGATCTCGGTCTCGGCGACGCCGCCGGCCGGCGGGATGGACGAGGGCGGGGGCTGCGTGGTCATCGGCTGACTCCTTTGTCATGGGCGGGCGAAGCGTGCGGTAGCACGTGATACCGTGCCGACGATAGGCGGTACCACGTGATACTGTCAAGCCGTCATCGTCGACGCGAAAGAATGAGGCCGTGACGCTCGATACACCTCGACCCGCCACCGCCGCTGACGTGGCGCGTCGAGCCGGCGTCTCCCGCGCAACCGTCAGCCACATCCTCAACGGGCGGGATGCGCGGTTCCCGAACGAGACGCGCGAGCGCGTACATGCGGCAGCGGCGGCACTCGACTACCGCCCTTCACCCGCCGCGAGGAACCTCGTGCGGGGTCGCAGTGACACGATCGTCGTCGTCATGCCGGACATCGCGATCGGCATCAACTTCCAGCACGCCATCGAAGCGCTCACCGCCGAGCTCGGAGCTCGCGCGAACGTGGTGCTGCGCTTCGCCGACCCCGATCCCGACCGCACCGTCACCGCGATCCTGAAACTCCGCCCGCTCGCGGTCGTCGATTTCGGGACCGTCATGGGCGAGCATCGCGAACGGCTCGCCCTCAACGGGGTGCTCTGTGTACCCGACTACCGCCGGCCGCTGCGCACCGGGGGCCTCGAAGTGCAAGACGCCATCGCGTCGATCCAAGTGGCCGAGCTCACCCGGGGTCGCGCGCGATCGGTCGTGTACGCGTCGCTCGCCGACAACCGGGGCGACCCGTTCGGTCCGGGGCGGATGGCGGCGCTCGAGCGGGCCTGCGCCGCGAACGGCCTCGAGCCCCCGCGGCGGATCGAGATCGCGCCCGACGTGCCATCGGCGGTCGCCGCGCTGAGCCCGTTGCTCGCTGAACCGGTCGGAGTCGCCGCGTACAACGATCTCGTGGCGCTGACCGTGCTGGCCGCGGCTCGGCAGCTCGACGTCCCCGTGCCGGAGCGACTCGCGGTGATCGGGGTCGACGACACCGACGTCGCACATCTGTGGTCGCCGTCGCTCAGCACGATCGCGGTGGACATGCGTGCGATCGTGCACGACGCCGCAACCCGCATCTTCGAGCAGGCCGGGGAGGCGCTGGGACTCGCGGCGCTCGGCGAGCCGGATGCGGCGGGCATCGGCCCGATCGTGCGCTTCGTCGCAGGCGAGTCGACGTAGTCCGCAGCCGATCCGACGGATCGTTCAGCCGAGGCCCGCCTGGTGAGCCAGCGCGATCAGCTGAGCGCGGTCGCGGGCTCCCACTTTCGCCATCGCGCGGTTCGCGTGCGTCTTCACCGTGAACGGCGAGACGAAGAGCTCCGACGCGATCTCCTGGTTGCTGCGGCCCGACATGATGGCGACCGCGATCTCCCGTTCACGAGCCGTGAGCGCATCGAACCGCGCCGCGATCGTCGCGTCGACGGTCGCCGGCGCGTGATGGGTGGCGTGCCGGATCAGCGTGCTCGCCGCGCCCGCGGAGAGGGCACCGCCGCCTGACGCGACCTGGCGGATCCCGTCGGCGAGTTCGCCGGGGCCGACACCCTTGTTCAGGAATCCGTCGGCACCGGCCCGCAGCGCCGCGAACACGTTCTCGTCATCCTCGAACGTGGTCAGCACGAGGATCCGCACGTCCGTCGCCGCGTGCCGCTCGCGGATACGCCTGGTCGCTTCGACACCGTCGATGCCGGGCATCCGGATGTCCATCAGCACCACGTCGGGAGTCTCGGCATCGATGAGGGGGAGGGCTTCGAAGCCGTCGGCTGCCGAACCGACCACCGTCAGATCTGCGAACGAGCGGAGCACCGCCTCCAGCCCGACTCGGATCATCTCCTGGTCGTCCACGATGAGTACACGGATCACACGCATCATCCTGCCCCTCCTAGCGGCAGCTCGGCGCGAACGGTGAAGCGCCCTCCGCTGCGATCGATGAGCAATCGCCCGCCGGCCGACGTCGCCCGTTCCCGCATCCCGACCAGCCCGTGCCCGCCGGAGGGTCCGGACGACTCGGCGGAGCTCTCCGGGTTGCTCACCTCGAGCACGAGGTCGTGAGCGGTGCGCTCGACCCGCACCCGTGCGGTGCCGTCGCCGTACCGCTGGGCGTTCGTCAGGGCCTCCTGGACGATCCGGTACGCGGTCAGGCCCACGCTCGGCGCGAGCGTGGTGAGGGAGGGGATGTCGGCGTCGATGGTCATGCCGGCTGCGGCCAGGTTGCGCACCAGTTCGTCGATGCCCGATCCGTCCGGTGACGGCCGGCGGGAGTCGGAGGCATCGGGTCTCAGCAGCGAGAGGATGTTCTGCGTCTCCCGCAGCACGGACTGCACCCCCTTGCGGGCCTCGCCGAGCGACTCCCGCGTTTTCGCGGGATCGGAGGTGAGCGTGACCTCCGCGACGCTGAGATGCATGCCGAGCACGGCGATCTCGTGGCCCACCACGTCGTGCAGGTCGCGCGCGATCCGCAGGCGCTCCTCCGCCACACGTCTGGTCGCTTCGGCATCGCGCGTGGCCAGCGCATCACGGGCGCGCTGCTCGACCGAGTCGAAGTAGCGCAGCTGAGACCGGGCGGCGCTGCCGACCGAGGTGGCGACGAGCGTCATCGACAGCGCGACCAGCGCTGTGGGCGCGATGAAGCCCTCCGGCAGCATCAGCGCCATCGCGGCGTAGTTCACCCCGCCGAGGAGCAGGCCCGGCCAGAGGCCGCGAAGGCCCCGGAAGCAGAGCAGGAAGCCCGCGAACACCGTGAGCGTCCACGCCAGCAGCGGCACCTGACCGAGCACGAC
>DATMVL010000364.1:0-5639 GCA_035563175.1 Rhodoglobus sp.
TCCAGCCCGAACAGGCCCTCGTCGGCGAGGTCGCGGATGACCGTGTCGTCCATCGGCCGGTACCGCCCGTGGGTGGCGGGATGCGCGAGCACCGGCACCCCGCCGGCGGCGACGATCATCCGCACCCCCTCGAGCGGCGAAGGCGCGTAGTACTTCTCGTAGTAGCCGCTGCGCCAGTGCAGGATCGACTCGAACGCCGCGCTGCGGTTGGCGACGTGCCCTTTGCGCACGAGAGCGTCCGCGATGTGCGGGCGGCCGAGGGTGGTGCCGTCCTGCGACTCCGCGAGCACGTCATCCCAGGTCAGCTCGTAGTCGCGGGCGATCCTCTCGACGATGCGCTCGGCGCGGTGCAGCCGACCGTCGCGGATGCGGGCGGTCTCGGCGACGACCTCCGCGTCGTTCGGGTCGAACAGGTAGGCGAGCATGTGCACGCTCGCCGGCCCGTAGTTCGTCGACAGCTCCATGCCGGGCACGACGGTCAGGCCGGTGCCGGATGCGGCGGCGAACGCCTCCTGCCAGCCCGCGGTGGAGTCGTGGTCGGTCAACGCCACCGTGCTGAGGCCCGCGGCGACGGCGGCCCGCACGAGCTGGGTCGGCGTCTCCGTGCCGTCGGACACCGAGCTGTGGGTGTGGAGATCGATCGGCCCGGGCACCAGACGATCGTAGACCGCAGGGCGTTCCCAGGCGGGCGCGCGAGCGCCGGGTAGGCTCCCCCACCATGGGACGCATCCTCGGCGCCGCGGTGCTCGTGATCGCGGCGGCGGTGGCGATCGTCGCCGTCTGGCCGCAGCTGTTCGGGCTGGCTCAGGCGGATGCGGTGGCCCAGGTCGTCTCGCTGCGCTCGCTGTCGGTCGCCGTCGCCCTCGTGCTCGTCGTGGGGCTGACGCTGCTCGCGCTGCTCGCCCCGGCCGCGCGCCGCTTCGTCGCCTCGCTGGCAGCCGTGCTGCTGGTCTTCGGCGTGATCAACGTGATCGTGCTCTCCACCCGCGGCTTCGGATCCGAGGGGTTCCAGTCGGCCACCGACAGCGACCTGACGGTGCTGAGCTGGAACACGCTCGGCGAGGCGCCGCCGCCGGACGTGACCGCGAAGCTCGCGATCGACACCGGCGCCGAGGTGATCGCGCTGCCCGAGACCACCGGGGACTACGGCCAGGCGGTCGACGCCTACCTCACCGAGGCGGGCAAGCCGATGCAGGTCTTCACGGTCGCGTACGACGACATCTCGAAGGCCCGCTCGACCACGCTGCTGATCAGCGAGGAGCTGGGCGAGTACACCGCCGACCCGGCCCAGGTCACCACCGCCACGCTGCCGTCGGTGGTCGCGACCCCGGTCGACGGCTCGGGCGCGACGATCGTGGCCGTGCACGCCGTCGCCCCCGTGCCCGGCGAGATGGACAACTGGCGCGCCGACCTGCGCTGGCTGGCCGCCGCCTGCTCGGGCTCGAACGTCATCCTGGCCGGCGACTTCAACTCCACGCTCGACCACTACGGCGGTCTCGGCCTCGAGGGTTCTGCGCTCGGCGGGTGCGACGACGGCGCCCTGGTCACCGACAACGCCGCCGTCGGCACGTGGCCGGCGAGCCTGCCGGCGCTGCTCGGCACCCCGATCGACCACGTGATGGCGACCCGCAACTGGGCCTTCACCGGGATGCGCGTGATCCAGTCGCACGACGCGTACGGCAGCGACCACCGGCCGGTGCTGGCGCAGCTCACCCCGGCGGGCTGACGCCCGGCCGCCGCACGCTGGTTCGCGGTTTCGGTTCCCGCCGCGGCACGCCGCCGGCCCGAGCCCGTCGCGCGGCGTGTCGGCCCGCCGACCGAATCCGCGACCCCGAGACGAGCGAGGACGGGCGAGAATGGGTGCCATGGCCGACACCGAGTCCGACGCACCCAAGGGCACCTCCAACCGCTCGACGCTGCCGCAGTCCGACCGCTTCGCCGACTACATCGGCGGGCAGTGGGCTCACTCCGAGACGCCGCTGCCACCGCTGCGCGAGCACGCCCGGTACGCGACGGAGCGCCGCGCCCGCATCTCGGCCCGCTACCCCGGCAAGCGTCTGGTGCTGCCGGCGGGCGATCTCAAGACCCGCTCGAACGACACCGAGTACCCGTTCCGCGCGCACTCGGCGTTCGCGCACCTCACCGGCTGGGGCAGCGACACGGTGCCCGGCAGCGTGCTGGTCTTGGAGCCTCGGCTCCAGCACGACGACCAGGAGGGCCTTGAGGCCGACGGCCACGACGCGGTCCTCTACTTCCGCGAGCCCGCCGGCCGCGGCACCTCGGAGTTCTACGCCGACCCGAGCCTCGGCGAGTTCTGGACGGGGCCGCGCCCGTCGCTGGCGCACGTCGAGGCCGAGCTCGGCATCCGCACCCGCAGCCTGGTCGAGCTGCCCGCCCTGATCGAGTCGGTGGATGCCGACACCCTGCTGGTGCGGGACGCCGACCGTGAGCTGACCGACCGCATCGACGGGCGGCGCCTGCTGGCCGCCGAGACCGAGCAGCTGGTCACCGACGGCGACGACGAGCTCGCGCGGGATCTGAGCGAGCTGCGGCTCGTGAAGGACGAGTTCGAGATCGCCGAGCTGCGTGACGCCATCGCCGCGACGCAGCGCGGCTTCGACGACGTGATCGCCGACCTGCCCGAGATCGTCGCGCACCGCCGCGGCGAGCGCCTGGTCGAGGGCACCTTCAACCGCCGCGCGCGAGCCGAGGGCAACACGGTCGGCTACGACACCATCGCCGCGGCCGGGCCGCACGCCTGCATCCTGCACTGGACCCGCAACGACGGGCCGGTGGTGCCGGGCGACCTCATCCTCATCGACGCCGGCGTGGAGGTCGACAGCTACTACACCGCCGACATCACCCGCACGCTGCCGGTCGACGGCCGGTTCACCGAAGTGCAGCGTCGCGTGTACGAGGCGGTGCGCGAGGCCGCGGACGCCGCGTTCGCGGTGGTGCGGCCGGGCATCGTGTTCCGCGAGGTGCACGCCGCCGCCATGGCCGTGATCGCCCGCAAGACCGCCGAGTGGGGTCTGCTGCCCGGCACGGCGGAGGAGTCGCTGCAGCCCGACGGCCAGTGGCACCGCCGGTACATGGTGCATGGCACGAGCCACCACCTCGGCATCGACGTGCACGACTGCGGGCAGGCGCGGCGCGAGTTCTACGCAGACGGCGTGGTCGAGCCGGGCATGGTCTTCACCATCGAGCCCGGTCTGTACTTCCAGGCGGACGACCTGACCGTACCGGAGGAGTACCGCGGCATCGGCGTGCGCATCGAGGACGACATCCTGGTGACCGCGGACGGCGCGGAGAACCTGTCGTCGGGCATCCCGCGCACGGCCGACGAGGTCGAGGAGTGGCTCAGCTCTCCGCGGGCGGAGCGCTGAGCGCGGCCTGCGCGCGCGCAGTGAACTCCGGGTCGATGATGACCTGGTAGTTCGACGCCACCACCTGGTGGGTCGAGGTGAAGTCGCGGTTGCGGCGGGTGATCGCGTAGCTGACGATGCCGAAGATCGCGCCGAAGCCCGCGCCGATCAGCAGGGCGGCGCCGACGACGCCGAACAGCTGCGGCGACAGCGGCGAGAACAGGGTGAGCACCAGGCCGAAGAAGAGGCCCAGCCAGGCGCCGCTCGCCGCGCCGGCGAGCGCGGCGCGCCCGTAGGTGAGGCGGCCGGTGATGCGCTCCACGGTCTTGAGGTCGTTGCCGACGATCGACATGTGCGCCACGTCGAACTCGGCCTTCGACAGGTGGTCGACGACGCCCTGCGCCTCGAGGTAGGTGTCGTAGGTGCCGAGCACGTCGCCCTTCGGCACGGTCGGGGCGGGGCGGCCGAACGCGGTGGGGTTGGTCACCGGGTCAGTATGGCACCGCGGAGTAGGGTTTGACATGTGAGCACGACGAGGGTCTTCGTCGCCCGTCTGGTCGGGTGCTCCGTCTTCGACCCGAATGGCGACCGCGTGGGCAGGGTGCGGGATGTCGTGGTCGTCAACCGCGGCGCGTCCAACCCCGCGGTGATCGGCATGGTCGTCGAGGTGCCCGGCAAGCGGCAGATCTTCCTCTCCATCGGGCGGGTCACCACGATCGGCTCCGGCCAGGTCATCACGACCGGCGTCATCAACCTGCGCCGATTCGAGCAGCGCACCGGCGAGCAGCGCGTCGTGGCCGAGCTGCTCGGCCGGAGGGTACGGCTGCGCGACGGCTCGGGCGAGGCGCAGATCGAGGATCTCGCGATCGAGGAGACCGCGCCCGGCGAGTGGGAGATCACCCAGGCGTTCCTGCGCCGCCCCAAGACCGGCGCCTCGCCGTTCGGCCGCGGGCCGACGACCTTCGCCGCCTGGTCGGAGATCACCGACGACCGCCGCGGCCGTGGTCAGCCGCAGTCCGCGAGCCAGCTCGTCGAGGCGTACGGCGACCTGCCGCCGGCCGACCTCGCGAACGCGCTGCTCGACCTGCCGGAGCAGCGGATGTTCGAGGTCGCCCAGGAGCTGCCTGACAACCGGCTCGCCGACGTGCTGGAGGAGCTGCCGGAGTCGGATCAGGTCGGCATCCTCGCCCAGCTCGGCGACGACCGCGCAGCGGACGTGCTCGACCAGATGCAGCCGGACGACGCGGCCGACCTCATCGCCCAGCTGCCGGAGGCCCGCGGCGAGACCCTGCTCGAGCTGATGGAGCCCGAGGAGGCCGAGGACGTGCGCCTGCTGCTCACGTTCGAGCCGGATACCGCCGGTGGCCTCATGACCACCGAGCCGATCATCGTCTCGGCCGACGCGACCGTCGCGGAGGGCCTCGCGCTCATCCGCCGTCACGAGCTCGCGCCCGCGCTGGGCGCCGCGATCTGCGTCACGCTGCCGCCGTACGAGCCGCCGACCGGCCGCTTCCTCGGCATGGTGCACTTCCAGCGGATGCTGCGCTACCCGCCGAACGAGCGCCTGGGCACGATCGTCGATCCTTCGCTCGAGCCTGTGCGGGGCGACACCAGCGCGGCCGAGGTCGCGCGCATCCTCGCCACCTACAATCTCGTCTCCGTTCCCGTCGTGGACGAGAACAGCCGGCTCGTCGGGGTGGTGACCATCGACGATGTCCTCGACTACCTGCTGCCGGACGACTGGCGAAGTACGGGCGGCGACACCCCCGCACCCATGACCGCACGGCGCCTCGGAAGGAGGACATCACGTGGCACGCGCTGATCGCGACTCGAACGGGCTCGACACGCCCCGCGGCATCCGCACCACCTTCCCCCGCCGCCAGAGCCGGGATCGCATGGGCCGCTTCTCCGAGGGCTTCGCACGGGCGATGGGCACCTCGTGGTTCCTCATCGGCATGTCGCTGTTCGTGGCGGTCTGGCTGACCTGGAACACCCTCGCACCGCAGGAGTGGCAGTTCGACCCGCGCGCGACCAACTTCACGCTGCTGACGCTCATCCTGTCGCTGCAGGCTTCGTACGCCGCCCCTCTCATCCTGCTCGCGCAGAATCGGCAGGACGACCGTGACCGGGTGCAGATCGAGCAGGACCGGCAGCGCGCCGAGCGCAACCTCAACGACACCGAGTACCTCGCCCGCGAGGTCGTCGCCCTGCGGCTCGCCATGCAGGATCTGGCGAGCAAGGACTTCATCCGCGCCGAGCTCAGGGATCTGCTGG
>DATMVL010000365.1:0-2444 GCA_035563175.1 Rhodoglobus sp.
CTACGCCAGCCGCGAGGACATCGACGCGGCCATGCGGCTGGGCTGCGGCCTGCCGATGGGCCCGCTGGCGCTGATGGACCTCATCGGCATCGACACCGCCTACGAGATCCTCGACACGATGTACAAGCAGTCGCGCAACCAGCTGCACGCGCCCAGCCCGGTGATCAAGCAGATGATGGCCGCGGGCCTGCTGGGCCGCAAGTCCGGCCGCGGTTTCTACACCTACGCCGGCCGCGACTCCGCCGAGGTCGTCCCCGACGCCGCGACCCCGGCGGCCGGCGGTGCCGCCGCCGGCGCCCGCCCGGTCTCGGCCGTCGGCGTCGTCGGCTCCGGGACGATGGCCACCGGCATCATCGAGGTCCTCGCCAAGGGCGGCTACGACGTGCTCTTCCAGGCGCGCTCGCCGGAGAAGGTCGAGGCCGTCACCGCCGCGCTGGGCCGGTCGCTGGACAAGCAGGTGGCCCGCGGGCGGCTGGCCGAGGCCGGCCGTGACGAGGTGCTCGGCCGGGTGCGCGGGACCACGTCGCTCGACGACCTCGCCGACTCAGACCTGGTCATCGAGGCCGTGGTGGAGTCGCTGCCGGTCAAGCAGGCGCTGTTCGCCGCCCTCGGCGAGATCGCCAAGCCCGGCGCGGTGCTGGCCACGACGACGTCGAGCCTGCCCGTCATCGAGTGCGCCAAGGCCAGCGAGCGCCCCGGCGACGTCGTCGGCCTGCACTTCTTCAACCCCGCGCCGGTGATGAAGCTCGTCGAGGTGGTCAGCACCATCGCCACCGCGCCCGACGTCGCGGCCACCGCCCACGCGGTCTGCGCGCAACTGGGCAAGCACGCGGTCTCCTGCACCGACCGCGCCGGGTTCATCGTCAACGCGCTGCTGTTCCCCTACCTCAACGACGCGGTGAAGATGCTCGAGGCGCACTACGCCACCGCCGATGACATCGACGCCGCGATGAAGGTCGGCTGCGGCTACCCGATGGGCCCCTTCGAACTGCTCGACGTCGTCGGCCTCGACGTGTCCCTGGCCATCGAACGCGAGCTCTACACCGAGTTCCGCGAACCCGGCTTCGCCCCCGCCCCGCTGCTCGAACACCTCGTCACCGCCGGCTACCTCGGCCGCAAGACCGGCCACGGGTTCCGCGAGTACGCGGCCCTCTGACTCCCGCTCCAGCCAGCCAACCGTTCCCACCCACGAGGTCACGGAGATCGCGATGAGTCCCAGCCCCACGTCCCGCTCGGTCATCGTCGGTGGCGCCCGGACCCCCATGGGCCGGCTGCTCGGCTCGCTCAAGGACTTCTCCGCCGCCGACCTCGGCGGCGTCGCGATCAAGGCGGCGCTGCAGCGCGCGGGCATCACCGGCGACCAGGTCGAGTACGTGATCATGGGTCAGGTGCTGCAGGCCGGGGCCGGGCAGAACCCCGCCCGCCCCGCCGCCGTGGCCGCCGGCATCCCGATGAGCGTGCCGGCGATGACCGTGAACAAGGTCTGCCTCTCGGGCATGAGCGCCATCGCGATGGCCGACCAGCTCATCCGCGCCGGCGAGTTCGACGTCGTCGTCGCCGGTGGTCAGGAGTCGATGACCCAGGCGCCGCACCTGCTGCCCGGCTCCCGCACCGGCACCAAGTACGGGAACGCCACGCTCGTCGACGCCATGGCCCACGACGGGCTGAGCGACACCTTCGACCAGGTCGCCATGGGCGAGCTGACCGAGCGGGCCAACAGCCGCTACGACCTGACCCGCGAGGAGCAGGACGCCTTCGCCGCCGAGAGCCACCAGAAGGCCGCCCGCGCGGGCAAGAACGGGATCTTCGACGAGGCGATCACCCCCGTGCTCATCCCG
Source organism: Rhodoglobus sp. (assembly GCA_035563175.1). Taxonomy (GTDB): domain Bacteria; phylum Actinomycetota; class Actinomycetes; order Actinomycetales; family Microbacteriaceae; genus Rhodoglobus. The sequence goes on from DATMVL010000365.1 coordinate 1,839, forward strand.
CAGCGCAAGGGCGACCCGATCGAGTTCCGCGACGACGAGGGTGTGCGCCCCGACACCACACCGCAGACCCTCGCCAAGCTGCGGCCCGCCTTCGCCAAGGACGGCACCATCACCGCCGGCACCGCCTCCCAGATCTCCGACGGCGCCTGCGCGGTCGTGGTGATGTCGGCGGAGAAGGCCGCCGAGCTGGGCTGCACCGTGCTCGCGGAGATCGGCGCGCACGGCGTCGTCGCCGGCCCCGACGCCACGCTGCAGAGCCAGCCCTCGCGGGCGGTCCAGCGGGCCTGCCAGCGCGAGGGCATCGACCCGGCAGACCTCGACCTGGTCGAGTTCAACGAGGCCTTCGCCGCGGTCGCGATCGTCTCCACCCGCGAGCTCGGCATCGACCCGGAGAAGGTCAACCCCAACGGCGGCGCCATCGCCCTCGGCCACCCGATCGGCATGAGCGGCGCCCGCGTCGTGCTCGACGTCGCCCTGGTGCTGCGCCGCCGCGGTGGCGGCGTCGGTGCCGCCGCGCTGTGCGGCGGTGGCGGCCAGGGTGACGCGCTGATCCTGCACGTGCCCGCGCCCGCGTGAGCGAGTCCCCTCAGGGGACGGCTGTACAGA